>JAACED010000024.1 GCA_011682695.1 Gammaproteobacteria bacterium | reverse complement strand
GTACGCGGCGACGGACTTGGACACGTGACTGCAGACATGCTGCGGCTTGGGTTTGGTCTCAGCATGTATGCACTGACGTATGCTCTCGTGGTCGCCGTGCTCATCCCCGATGTCGGCATCCCTTGGGCCAGAGAGCCGTGGAATCGTCTCGTCGCGTTCGCTGCCGCGGGAGCCGTTTGGTTCGTCATCGAGGCCGGTCTCTGGGCGTTCATGACCACGGCCGAGCGCGGTCTGAGCAGGCGGTACCTGTGGCTGCTCGGGCTGGGCGACTGGATGGTCGTGATGAGCATGATGGCCACGGGAGCGCTGTTCGGTTTCTCCTGGGAGCAGATGCAGGTCTGGGCCGTGCTGATCGCAGCGTTGCCGTATGCGTTCGCCCACGTGGCGTTCTTCCGGTATCTCGAGGCTCGGCGGACGTATGGCCAGACGATCCGTGCGCTCTCGCGAATTCCCGAGGTGGCGGGACTCGCACTCGACGGCCACTCGGACCGCACCAGCGCCCTTGCCGTAGAGACGGCCCAGGGCCTCGGGCTGACCCCGGCCGAAGTGATCGAGGTACGGTACGCGGCGCTCATGCACGACATCGGGAGGATCACGCTGAACGAGCCGAGCATTCTGCGGCGTGGGTTCACCGACGAGGACATTGCCGGCTGGGGAGCGGAGATCGTTGCCGAGTCTCCCTATCTCGCGAAGGTCGCCAGTCTCGTGGCTCGTCAGCACGAGCCGTATCGGCGTCCCGGAGAGCAGCGTGACCCGAGCCTTCCCATCGCCTCGAAGATCATCAAGGCCGCAAGCGCGTACGACCATGCCACGATGGAGCTGGGATTCTCGGCGCTCGAAGGTCTCGAAGTGCTGCACCGAGGCGCCGCCTATGACTACGACCCTGACGTGGTCAATACCGTGCGGCGGGTTCTCGAACGGCGCGGGACGGTCTGACCTGTCGCCCCGGTCAGCGGTGTGAGGCCGATCCACCCTCGGTGTGGATGCCTCTCTTGAACCAGCGAACAGGTTTGCGGAGTTCGTCTTCGAGGAACCTGCCCAGCCCGACGGCGAGGAGGACGTCCCCGAGTGAGATCACCTGGCCGGTGCCGAAGAGTCGTACCGGCATCACGTCGGCCAGGAAGGGAAGCCGCGTCGAAGCGTCGAGAACGACGTGCTTGAAGTCCAGGGCCAGGGCCATCGCTCCGCTTCCTTCGCTCAGTCCACCGGCGACCGCCGCTGCACCTTCGAGGACAGGCATGCCACCATTGAGTGCGATCACCGAGAAGTTCATCAGAATGCCGAGGCCGGCGAGCCACATCCCCTCGCGCTGACGGTTGATGAGCACCAGGATCAACAGGGGCAGGTACGAAACCAGGATCATCGTGGTGGCGGTCGGTCGGGTCCATGCTTCCTCCGCGGGGAGGAATCCGGTTGCCGCCTGGATGCCGAAACCGAGCAGGAGGAGCCACCAGAAGCGCAGACGGATGTCGGCGAGGTTGATCAGACGGCCTCCGCGGAGCAGCGCAACGGTCATCGCGATGAACAGAACGAGCGCAAGCCACAACATCACTGCAAACCGTACCAGGAAGCGGGCGGTTGCCATCCTGGAGAGAGGTGAGATAGTACCCCGGTACTCAACGTCTTTTGATACGCTGTAGCCACTAATGAAGGTGCGAAGATCACTAAGAGTGACTGGCTGGGTGATGATGTCACTCGGTGGGCTGCTGCTTGCCTTCCTTGCCTATCAACTCGTCATGACGAACGTGTGGACGGCGCGTTCCCAGCAGGCGGCAGAGACCGAGCTTGCCGAGCACCTTCAAGCTGCAGCCGTTCAAGTGGAGGTCGCCGAGACGATTCTGCTCCCCTCAGCACCGCCGGTCGAAGACGACCCGACGCTGCCGCAGAGCTCGACACCGACCTCACCGACGCAGTCGAAGCCGATCTCGGTAGTTCACTACCTGGAACCGGCACCTGAAGAGGGTGCCGCGTTCGGCAGAATCAAGATTCCGGTGATCGATCTCGACAAGGTGATCTTCGAAGGAGTGGATCGAGCCACCCTCAAGAAGGGACCCGGTCACATGCCGTGGACTCCACTCCCTGGCCAGCCCGGTAACGCGGTGATCAGCGGCCACCGCACGACCTACGGTGCACCGTTCTTCAAGCTCGACGAGGTGTCGGTCGGTGACCAGATCATCGTCGAGACCGCACTCGGTCGACATGTGTACGAGGTGCGCGAGGTTCTCATCGTCAGGGCGACCGACGTCTGGGTCACCGATCCCAAGCGAGGCGCATGGCTGACCTTGACGACCTGCAACCCCAGGTACTCGGCAAGGGAACGCCTGATCGTCCAGGCCGAGCTCGTCGACGGCCCAAATCTGCTGTATGCCGAGGCCGAAAAGGACCTGGGCGCTGCGGGTGCTTCCTGATGGGCCGCCTCTACGATGCCTTGCCGGGGCCGCCTGTGCTGCGGATTCTCCTGATCGTGATCGGGGTGCTCATCCTGTTGGTGCTGTTGGGGCTTCTGTTCGAATGGGGAGGATTCCTCCTCGACAGCGGGGGAACGGTGGGCGTCGTCAGCTTCCCGCGCTGACGCCGAGGTCCTCTTCGATATACCTGGTGAGGGACGCTCTGGTGACACCACCTTGGATCGTGCGAACGATCGTGCCGTTCTGTGTGACCAGCCAGGTCTGTGGAAGGACGTGGATGCCGTAGGCGTCGGAGATCGCGTAGTTCGTATCCACGGCGATGGGATACGTCACGCCGATCTGGCGGGCGTAGGACGCAGCATTCGCCTCCGTATCGTCGATCGCAATGCCGATGAACTTCACTCCGGGAACATCGCGAGAGACCTGCTCCAGATCAGGCATCTCCTGGCGGCACGGCGGGCACCATGATGCCCAGAAGTTGATGACCACGGGACGGTCTGCGAGGGCAGCGGACAAGGTGAACGAACCGCCGTCGATGAGATCGATCTTGAAGTCTGCCGCGACCCGTGCATCAGGATCCGGGGAGCCGACGATCGGCTTCTCTGCGCCGGCCGAGAGGCAACCGGCCAGTGCCAGAGCGATGGCCATCGCCGCGATCAATACCCTGTAGCGCTTCATGAAGGCCACAGGGTAGCTACGGCTGTGCAGTGCAGAGTCCGGGTGGTGCAAGCGAATCGATTCCGTGCCCTGACCGATCACACGCGGCGCGGTAGCCTCGAGGCCATGGTCCGTTCAAGAGAGCTCGGAGGAGAAAACAGTCTCATTTCTTGCCGTGTATTTGGGGAACGGTCGCCATGCGGCCATTGAGATCCAGATGGGCGGAGCGAGCGTTGGAATCCGTGCTCGAGCAGATCCCGTATCTCGAAAAGGAGATGCTGGCGCTCGATGGAGTTGTGGCGCCAGGCGATGTCTGTTTCGACATCGGCGCCGCGGGAGGAACTTACACGTACCTGCTAGCCCGCATGGCGGGGCCGAGCGGGCAGGTCCATGCCTTCGAGCCGAGGCCACGACCCTATCGCGCCATTGAGCGTGCACGGCGGCTGCTGAGGATGAACACCGTCAGTGTCCATCGCGTCGGTCTTGCCGATGAGGAAGGCTCCATGGAAATCCTGATTCCTTCCTGGCATGGTGTCCCGTTCACCACCCGGGCCTTCCTCGCCTCGGTCCACAGCAAGGCGGCGGAGCAGGTTCCGGACGGGTTCACGGGTCTGCGCTCCTTGACGATTCCGATGACCACCGTCGATCGTTTCGTGCTCGACAGGACGATTCGCCGGATCGATTTCATCAAAGCCGACGTTGAAGGCTCGGAACTCACCCTGCTTGAAGGAGCCCGCACGTCCATCGAGCGCTGGCATCCAGCGATTCTGCTGGAGATCGAAGAGCGCCATCTCGGCAGATATGGCATGCATCCCAGGGAGGTTGTGGAGTTCCTGACCCGGTATGGGTACCGGATGCACGCGTTCGCCGACGGTGTGCTGGCCCCGGTCGGCGAAGTGACGCCGAGCGAGAACAACTACCTCTTCCTCTGAGTCTCGTCAATGCTGACTGCACGTGGTACTGCCAGCATTGACGAGACGCGTGTCACTCTGACGCCATCCTCCGTAACACCATGTGGAGGATGCCTCCGTTGCGGTAATAGTCGGCCTCGATAGGCGTATCGATGCGCGCCGTGGCGACGAACTTCTTGGCGGTACCGTCTGCCCTGGTGGCGGTGATCTGCACCTGCTGGCGCGGCTCGAGCGTGTCGTCGATCTCGATGTCGAACGTCTCGGTGCCGTCGAGTCCCAGGCTGTCGGTGTTCTCGCCGGCAGGGAATTCGAGTGGCAGCACGCCCATGCCGACCAGGTTCGAACGGTGGATCCGCTCGTAGCTCTCGGCGAGCACGGCGCGCACGCCGAGCAGGAACGTGCCTTTGGCCGCCCAGTCCCGTGAGCTGCCCATGCCGTAGTCCTTGCCGGCCAGGACGACCAATGGAACATCCGCCTCCTTGTAGTGGAGACTCGCCTCGTAGATCGTCTTGACCTGACCGTCGAGGAGGTCGGTCGTGAATCCACCCTCGGTCCCTGGTGCGAGCTGGTTGCGCACGCGGATGTTGCCGAACGTGCCGCGAGTCATCACACGGTCGTTGCCGCGGCGTGAACCGAAGCTGTTGAACATCGCCGGTTTCACACCGTGCTCGAGCAGGTACTTGCCTGCTGGAGAGTCGGGACTGATCGCTCCTGCGGGGCTGATGTGGTCGGTCGTGATCGATTCGCCCAGCTTCGCGAGCACGCGCGCACCGCGAATCGGCTGGATTGCCGGTGCCTTGGTCGAGAGCCCGACGAAGAACGGCGGTTCCTGGATGTAGGTGCTGCTCTCATCCCAGTCGTATAGGGCACCGCCGCTCGTCTCGATCGCTCGCCACGGAGTGGGTCCCTCGAAGACGTTGGCGTATTCCTTCTCGAACTCGTCGCGGCGGACGTGTTCGGTGACGATCGCGTCGATCTCGGACTGGGTTGGCCAGATATCCCGCAGGTACACGTCGTTGCCATTCAGATCGGTCCCGATGGGATCGGAGGTCAGGTCGATGTCGACGGTGCCTGCCAGCGCGTATGCAACGACCAATGGCGGCGACGCGAGGTAGTTCGCTTTCACGTCGGGCGAGATCCTGCCTTCGAAGTTCCGGTTTCCCGACAGCACCGATGTGGCTACGAGGTCGTATCCCTGGATAGCGTCGTGGATCGGCTCCGGTAGCGGACCGGAGTTGCCGATGCAGGTCGTGCATCCGTACCCGACGATGTAGAAACCGCACGATTCGAGGTCGTCGAGGAGTCCGGACTCTGTCAGGTAATCGGTTACCACCTTTGATCCAGGTGCAAGCGAGGTCTTTACCCATGGCTTGCGGGTCAGGCCGCGCTCGCGGGCCTTGCGAGCAACGAGACCTGCTCCGACCATCACATTCGGATTGGATGTGTTGGTGCAGGAGGTGATCGCCGCGATGACCACGTCACCGTCGGCCAGGTCGAACGCGTCGTCGTCCAACGTGACCTTGGTGTCGGTCTTGACAGTCGTGCCATCGTCCCGACCGAACGTTGAGGCCAGATCGTTGTGCCACTGGCCTCTCATGTCGGTCAGCTCGATGCGGTCCTGCGGCCGTTTCGGGCCCGCGAGCGCCGGCACGACGGTTCCCATGTCGAGTTCCAGATGTGAGACATAGTCTGCAGCAACGCTGTCGTCGCGCCAGAGTCCCTGTTGCCTGCAGTACATCTCGACGGTCTCGACGAGTCGCTCATCGCGACCGGTCAGCCGAAGGTACGTGAGCGTCTGCTGATCGACCGGAAAGAATCCCATGGTGGCGCCGTATTCAGGGGCCATGTTCGCCAGGGTTGCCCGGTTCGCGAGTGGCATGTCGTCGAGGCCCGGTCCGCAGAACTCGACGAACTTGCCGACCACACCATGGCTTCTGAGCATCTGCGTGACCTTCAGTACGAGGTCGGTCGCAGTGGCTCCTTCGGCGAGTTTGCCGCTGAGGCGGAATCCGACGACTTCAGGGATGAGCATGTAGATGGGTTGTCCGAGCATCACCGCTTCGGCTTCGATACCGCCGACACCCCATCCGAGGACGCCGAGGCCGTTGATCATCGTCGTGTGCGAGTCGGTGCCGACGAGGCTGTCCGGGTACAGGGACGTTCCGTCGTCCCACACGACCTTGGCGAGGTATTCGAGGTTGACCTGGTGAACGATCCCGGTTTCGGGCGGGACGACACGGAAGTTCGAAAACGCAGATTTCCCCCACTTGAGGAACTCGTACCGTTCCTTGTTGCGCTCGAACTCCTTCTCGGCGTTGATGCGCAGCGCCATGCCGGAGTTGAACGCGTCGACCTGTACAGAGTGGTCGATGACGAGATCGCACGGTACGAGGGGGTTGACCTTCTCGGCGGATCGCTCGTCCCCGGTCATGCGAACGATCGCGCTGCGCATGGCAGCGAGGTCGACCAGCGCGGGGACCCCTGTGAAGTCCTGGAGAACGACTCTGCCCGGCATGAAGGGTATCTCGGTCCTGCCGAGTTCGGCATGATCGTATGCGGCGACCGTACGGACATTCGCTTCGGTCACCGCATGACCGTCGATATTGCGGAGTGTCGCCTCGAGGAGCACCTTGATGGAGTACGGGAGCCTTCCGAGATCGGCGTCGATCGCATCGAGGCGGTAGACGGTTCGCTCACCGAGCGGTGTGATCAATGTGTGGCGGGCTGGATCGGTCATGCGTCACCTCACTGGGAGAATGAGGCCAGTGTACCGACCCCCACACTGGTGCCAGTCTGACCTGTTCCTGGTGCCTCGACAGGCAACCTTTACGGCGTTCTGCCGGCCAGGAACGCCGCTCGGATCGGTCGTGGTGAGCTCGGGCAGGTCGCGGCGGCTGGTCAGACGGTGGTCACACAGGCGTGATCGATCCCCAGATTGACTTCCAGTGCTGCTGCTCGCTGCGGGTCGACGATTTCGAAGATCCCGGTCATGATGCCTCGATCGAGCGAGCACAGTACTTCGGGATGCTCGAACTTGCCGGCGCTGAACGGGCAATGCTGGGTCAGCAGCTTCTCGCCTGCAGGATCGGTGATCATCTCGAAACCCTCGCTCTGCATCAACGCTGCGACAGTCTCGAGTGACATCGTCAAGTCGTTGCCGCCTGTTGCGGCCATGCCCGAGGCGAGCTCGCGACCAAAGTTACGGCCAATCTCGAGTGCGACCTGAAGTCCGTCCTCAGGGGCGAGATGCAGGACGATGCGTACGAGGAGGTCGATCAGAAGATCGTGGCGACGGGTCGGGAACTGCAGATCGATCTCTTTGCCGGTGGGGGCGTAACACTTCGCCGGTCTTCCGGCGCCGGGTCCTGTCTTGCCTGTGGGACGGCGTCTCGTGACCTCCAGGTAGCCCTCTTCGGTGAGCCGATCGAGATGATGGCGAGCCACATTGGGGTGGATGGCGAATTCGTTCGCGATGATCGTCGCAGTGAGGGGCGCGGGCGAAGATCGGACCCGTAGATAGATGGAGCGTCGGGTGGGATCGCCCAGCGTGGCCGTGAGATCGTTGAGCGTCTGCTCTAGGTTTCGGATGTCCACAGCGTCACTATAGTTTTGAAACGCTTCTAAACACTGCGCAGATAGGACTTGCTATGAACGATGCGGTACGTGCGGCGATCGGGCAGGTCGTCGATCCCCAACTTGGGAGAACTCTCGAAGAACTGGGTGCGGTGAGGGCCGTCACCGTCGACAAGGGGCGCACGGTCGTCGACGTCTCCGTCGCCGATCCCGACTACCCGTACGGCGATCGTCTCGCCGCAGCCGTCGAGGAAGCTGCCAGGTCTGTCGCCGGGATCGTCGATGTCACGGTGCAGCAGGCCGTTCTCTCCGACGAGGAGGCCGACGCTCTCATGGCCCGGCTTCGTCCTGAGAAGAAGGTCGTGGGCGGTCCGGGCTCTCACACGAGGGTCATCACGATCACCAGTGGCAAAGGCGGTGTCGGCAAGTCGTCCGTGACGGTGAACCTCGCCGTTGCCTTGGCTGCTCGGGGCCGCAGCGTCGGAGTGATCGACGCAGACGTGTATGGGTTCTCCATTCCGAGAATGCTCGGTGTGCTCAGCCCGCCGGGGGTCGTCGGCGGTTCGCTGATCGCACCGCAGGGCTATGGAGTCCGCGTCATGTCGATGGACTACTTCGTGCAACCCGATCAGGCGGTCATCTGGCGCGGCCCAATGCTGCACAAGGCGCTCGAGCAGTTTCTCACCGACGTCTTCTGGGACGAGCCGGACTACGTGCTCATCGACACTCCTCCAGGCACCGGCGACGTGGCGATCTCGCTGGCACAGTTCCTTCCACGGGCCGAGGTGCTCGTGGTCACGACGCCGCAGGCGACGGCGCAACGTGTTGCCAAGAAGGCGGCGTTGATGGCCGAGAAGGTCAATCAGGACGTGATCGGGGTCGTGGAGAACATGGCGTGGTTCACCGGAGATGACGGCATACGCTATCCGCTGTTCGGCAGTGGCGGCGGTGAGCAACTCGCACGCGAGTTGAAGGTCCCGCTGATGGGTCGGATCCCGCTGGTTCCGGCCATGCGTGCGGGCGCCGATGAAGGCATTCCGGTGGCCGTGGCTGCTCCGGGAAGCGACGCGGATATCGCCTTCGATGAGCTCACCGATACCTTGGAGAAGACCAAGCCACAGGTGCGTACGCATCCTGAGCTCGTGATCAAGTAGAGGCCGGGCGCCCGGTACCGGAAACCGGGCGGCTCACCTCGGCGGGCGCTCAGGCCACCTGCACCGGAACGCCGTGAGCGACACGGGTGACGGTGTTGTTCTCATCGAAGTGCAACACCGTCGGGTGGTGTGATGCCGCTTCTTCGTCGTCCATTGCTGCGTAGGTGACGATGATGACCCGATCGCCTGGCGAGGCTCGATGCGCTGCGGCTCCGTTGACAGAAATGATCCTGCTCCCCGGCTCCGCCTTGATCGCATAGGTGATGAATCGCTCGCCGTTGTCGATGTTGAAGATGTGGACCTGTTCGTTCTCGCGGATTCCTGCCGCCTCCAGCCAGTCGTTGTCGATGGCGCAGGAGCCCTCGTAGTCCAGTTCGGCATGCGTGACGACGACGCGATGCAATTTCGACTTCATCAGTGTGACGTACATGGCTCGAATCCTTTCGGAAGGTATCCGGCAACTGGTGACAACCAGTGTAGAGCACACAACGTTCCTGGCCGCCAAAACAGGGCAAGGAATGCATGTCGAGACGCTAGCTTGGCCGTATGGAGTACCACCCCATCCGTCCGGACGAGTTCGACGGTTACATCAACGTGCTGTCACACGTGTTCACGTGGGATCCGAAACCGGAAGAAGTCGAGGTCGAGAAGAAGCATATCGAACTGGATCGCACCGTGGGTGCGTTCGACGACGGCCGGATCGTCGGGACCGGCGCGAACCTGACCTTCGAGATGACGGTGCCCGGCGGGTCGCTCCCCGCCGGCGGCGTCACCGCCATCGGGGTCCTGCCATCTCACCGGCGTCGGGGCATCCTCAACGAGATGATGGCCCGACTCTTCGACGACAGCCGGAGCCACGGTGAACCCCTGTCAATCCTGTGGGCGTCGGAGAGTTCGATCTACGGCCGCTACGGATTCGGGGTCGCTACCCGGCACGCAAGCAGGGAGATCGAGCGGATACACGCGAGGCTGTCGGGGGATGCACCACCGGCGGTGCGAATCATCGACAAGGACGAGGCGCTGCGGCAGTTCCCGTCCGTCTACGAGACCGTCCGGCGGCGCTATCCGGGGATGATCCGTCGCACCGAACGGAAGTGGGAAATCGATCTGGCCGACCTCGAACCCTGGAGGGATGGGGCTACGGCCAACCGTTTCGGCCTGTTCGAACCCGACGGAGTACCCCAGGGGTACGTGCGGTACCGCGTGAAGGAGAAGTGGGAGAACGGCCAGGCGAGGTCCGAACTCGTCGTCGCGGAGCTGATCGCCATCACTCAGGACGCCTACCGGGACTTGTGGCGGTACGTGTTCGGCATCGATCTGATCGAGACGATCAAGGCGAGGGGCCGCCCGGTGCGCGAGCCGCTGGAGCACATGCTGGCGAATCCCCGCCGCCTGACGAAGAGCGTGACCGAGGGCATCTGGCTGCGGATCCTCGACGTCGAGCGGGCTCTTGCCGGGCGTCGGTACAGCACGGAAGATCGGGTCGTGCTCGAGGTCACCGGACCGGGCGACGTAGCGGGCCGATATCTGCTGGAAGGTGGACCGGACGGGGCGACGTGCCGTCGTACCGAAGCGAAACCCGATCTGCGCCTCGATATCAAGGCGCTCGGCATGGCCTATCTCGGCGGACACGATTTCGTCACGCTTGCCGGTGCTTCTATGGCGGAGGGTGATGCCGAGACCCTGCGGCGCGCCGACCTCATGTTCGGTTGGCATGAGCCGACCTGGTGTGTTGTCGGGTTCTAGGAGCCCGCTGAACAATGCATGACACCTGCCGGTTCTCTGTCTTCAGGCGTCGGTAGTTGACGCAGTGCCGTCGCGACGGGACCGCTTTGATGACTGCCGACTGATGACCTACAGCACGACGAGCGCCACCGCTCCTGCCACGAGACAGTAGATGGCGAAGGGCACGAGACCTCGCTTGACGAGGACGTGAATGAGGAAGGCGATTGCCAGATAGCCCGACACGGCTGCGACCGCCATGGCGACCCATACCGATGTCGTGAGGCTTCCGGCACTCGATAATTCGACCGCTTCGAGCAAACCTCCTCCAGCGATTGCAGGGATGGCGAGAAGGAACGAGTAGCGAGCGGCCTGTTCGGCGTCGAGTCCGCGTCCGAGCCCGGCTGTGATCGTCATCCCGGAGCGGGTGATGCCTGGCACCATGGCCAGCGCCTGAGCGATCCCGATGATCAGCGCTCCAGCGGTGGTTTCTTCCTCGACGGTCCGGGTTCGTTTGTTGATGAACTGCGATGCGAGGAGCACCACTCCGCTGATCAGCAAGGCGATTGCCACGAGCGTGTAGGACTGCTGGAAGGCGTCGATCTGATCCCTGAGGGCGAGACCGATCAGGGCCGGCAGTGTTCCGACGATCAGCAGCCACCAGAGGTGCCGTGCCTTGTCGTCGAACCGCAAAAGTGCGGCAATGTCTCGTCGGTAGTAGGCGAGTACTGCGATCAGGGTTCCGAGGTGGAGCACCGCGGTCGTCGCCAGGTCGGGCGGCTCCACGCCGAGGATCGCCGGCACCAGCACGAGGTGGCCGCTCGAGGAGACAGGAAGGAATTCGGTGAGGCCCTGAATGAGCCCCCAGATGATTGCCTGGAGCACGGCGCTGGAGCATAGCCGCACAGAAGATCTTCCCGTGGTTTGGGCTCGACGAACATGACTCCGCTGAGCTGACGCCCTGCCGACGACGCCCCGGCTCACGGCTGTCGCAGGCTCAAGAACCACCTGAAGCCGCCGATAGGGCAGTGTGCGGACCAACTATCACAACCGGCTCACATGGGGCGCGGCCACGCTGTTGTGTTTGTCGTTGGCTGCTCTCCTTGGAGCCGTGTACGCGAGCATGTCGAGTATGAGTCGGCTGCGCGAAGAGGCAGTGAAAGAATCCGCGATCGGGGGGATGCAGCAGGAACTCCAGGTGGTTGAGGCGACCATTTCGGACTGGGCGGCGTACGCGGTCGACGCCGGCCCGAGGCCTGAAGCGGGAAACGCAAGCCTCCTTGCGTCCGGGGATCGTTTCTCCGAAATCGCCGACGGCCTGATGGAAGCGGAACCGACGTCCGGAGCGGATAAGCTCGCCGTTCGATTCCGGAGTCTGTGGATCGACGTCGTGAGCCTACGGTCGGCCGGCCAGTCGGCCGCCAACGTGACGCTGAACAGTCAGATCATGCCGGTCGACAGGGATTTCCGGTCAAGCCTGCTTGCCCTTCAAGTCAAGGAGGCGGAGCAACTGGATGCAGCTCTCAGCGACGCGCGGACTGCACAGACTGCGCTCCGATGGGTGACACCGGCAGCGCTTGTTCTGGCGATCATCCTGACGCTCTTCCTTGTTCGGTTGCTGGCCCGTAGCCGTCGTGTCGACGAGTTGGAGCTTCTCAGCAAGGGCAAGGACCAGTTCTTGGCCGGCGTCAGCCATGAGATTCGCACCCCACTCACGGTCGTCGTCGGCCTCGCCCACGAACTACGTGATCGGCTGGATAGCTTCTCGATCTCGGAGGTCGAGGATCTCGCGCGCCTTCTTGCGGGCCAAGCAGACGAAGTCGAGGTGATCGTCGAGGATCTCCTCGTGGCGGCGCGCGACGAGGCAGGACAATTGAGATTTGTCTTGGAGGCTGTTCCGCTGGCGGATTATCTCGCACGGTTGCAGGACTGTTGTGAAGGACTGCAAGAGGTACCGCCGGCTGTTCCGCCCGATGTCTGCGTGCTCGCCGATCCCGGAAGGCTCCGGCAGATCATGAGGAATCTACTGTCGAACGCGGTCCGCTACGGCGGCAGGCATATCAAGGTCAGCGTCGAGGAACGTGGGGCGATGGTCGGTGTCGTGGTCGCGGACGATGGCGAGGGAATTGGCAGTGAAGAGCAGGAGTGCATCTTCGACGCGTATTACGTGTCGTCGAGACAGCACGGGGTGCCGGGGTCGATCGGGTTGGGTTTGCATGTGGCACGTCGGCTTGCGCGGCTCATGGGCGGCGACCTCACCTGCCGAAGAGAGAACGGCTGGACATTGTTCGACCTGCAACTGGTCGCTGTGGATGCGCCGGCCGGGTCCTCGGCCGACCCTGTTCCTACTACGGCGTGACGGCGGGGCCGACGAGAACACTCAGGTTTCCCTCCGCCGCCGACGCAGCGACCGCAGTGGCGAAGTCACCAGGGACGGCGACGAGACCGATGGGGTCCCCATAGCCGAGCGGATCGGCCCGTGGAGGGGGTTCGATGACGATTCCGGGGACCGCTTGGGGTCCAAGACCCAACCCGGTGATGACGATCCGAAGCGACTGACCGGCAATGACGCTCTCGGGTAACTCCGTCGAGAGGGCCCACCATCCGTCGGGGATCGCAGGGCGCGCTCCGGACACCAGGGAGGGGAGGAGGGGTTCACCTGCTGCGATCGCGTACCGGGCCGTCCCACCGATTTCGGGGTTGGTGGGGAGGAGCCCTTTCGGTGCTTGGCGCCACTCGATGATGCCCGCATCGATGCTCGCTCCGGATGCAATGTCCACTGCCGCGAATGGATAGGCGACTGTGTCTGCCGGTCGGAGATCGATCCAGGCGGCGACGATGACGATCAGTACCGCGCCCGCCCAGCGAAGGTAGGGCGGACGCGTGAACCAGTACACCCCGTGAACGTACCGCGAACAAGGCGAGCCGGGAAGGGGGTTGCGGTCCGCCGGGCGATACAGGGAACGTGTTCCGCCCTACTCCAGGGGCAAGGCTGCTTTAGTCCGCTCACCGCGCTCTCCGTCTTGACGTGGTGCACGTCTGTGCCTTGTTGTCCCTGAGCCGTCACGCCCGCCCCGCGGTCTCATGTCGACCTGAGGTCGCGGTACGAAATACGAAGTATGAAGTACGTGTCCCCGTACCCGTATCGCTCAGCGGACTCCTAGCCTGTGGCGCCGGATAACGCGGTCTGGCAAGAGCATGCTCGGGGCGCCGTCTCGGCCATCGGAATCAGCCGTCGCACCGTCTCTTTGAGGGTGCCCAGGGTCTCGTCGAACAGACGCATGACCTCCGCATGCGTGACCGCGGAAGTCTTCCCCTCGACACCGACGTCGTAGTCGGTGACGACCGCCAGATTGACGAAGCACATCTCCAGTTCTCTGGCCAGAGGCGCCTCAGGGAACTGGGTCATGTTCACGAGATGCCAGCCGTTGGCGGCAAACCACCTGCTCTCTGCCCTCGTCGAGAAGCGCGGGCCCTGAATGATGACGTTCGTTCCGCCGTCATGCACGGTCGCTCCCGCGGCCCTCGCGGCTTCCAGCGCCAGCGGGCGTAGCTCCGAGCAGTAGGGATCGGCAAACGAGATGTGAGTCGTTTCCGGACCGTCGGAGTATGTCGATGCACGACCCCATGTTCGATCGACGAGCTGATCGGCGACGACGATGTGCCCTGGTGCGTACTCGGTCACCAGACTTCCGGCGGCACATGGGGCGATGATGCGATCGACTCCGAGATCCTTCATTCCCCACACATTGGCTTGGTAGTTGACCTTGTGTGGCGGGAACTCGTGGTGTTCGCCGTGCCGGGGCAGGAAGGCTACGTCAACGCCCTCGATCGTGCCGACCATATACGATGCCGACGGATCCCCATAGGGAGTGTCGACCCGGACGCTACGGGCATCATCGAGGAACTCGTAGAACCCCGTGCCACCAAATACACCGATCATTCTTCGCCTTTCTTGGTTGTCTGTGATTTCTTGGTCGTCTGTGAATCGGTTGCGTAGAAGCCGGATCCCTTGAAGATGATGCCGGCAGTATGGAAGACCTTCTGGAGTGTGCCGCCGCACTCGTCGTGCGTTTTGAGGGGCTTCTCCGAGAAGGACTGGAAAACGTCGAACCGTTTTCCGCATCGCTTACAGACGTATTCGTAAGTGGGCATGAGAACTCGAGACAGTGATGGATTGCGCCCGAATGATATCAAGGCGACAGGTGCTTGCGGATAACGGGCCGGCTGGTGCCGCTGAGAGTGGCACTTCGGTCATCGTTCTCGTGGTCGGATCCGCGTGATCAGGACTCGTGTCATTCGCCGGTACACTCGAAGTTCATGACGTTGGGTTCGATCGCCGTGGTGCTCGGCTCGTATCTATCGGGGAGCGTTGATTTCGCTGTCCTCATTGCGCGCGCGAAGGGATTGGACATCTACTCGAAGGGGAGTGGCAACCCCGGCGCTTCCAACGTCTACCGCTCGATCGGCAAGACCGCCGGCGTGACCGTGCTCGGCCTCGATCTGTTGAAAGGCCTGCTCGCCGCCCTGGTCGGGACGGCCATCGGTGGTCCCGCGCTTGGTGCCGCAGCAGGGTTCGCCGCAGTGGTCGGACACTGCTACCCGGTGTTCCATCATTTCCGAGGCGGCAAAGGGGCAGCGACACTCTCCGGGGTGATGTTCGCTCTGTTCCCCGTGGCTACGGCGGTCCTCCTCGTCGTGTTCATAGCTCTTGTCGTTACCACGCGCATCGCCGCCATCGGTTCGATCGTTGTCACGCTCGCAGCGGTTCCGGGCGCATGGCTCACGGGTGGTCGGGGGTGGGCACTCATCTGGGTGGGTGCAGCCGTCGCACTGGTCCTGTACCGTCACCGCGGCAACATCGTACGGCTCCTGAGAGGGATCGAACGCAAGGTGGTGGAGGAATGAGGATCGAAGTTGCGGTCATCCCTGCTGCGGGAAGGGGAACCCGTCTGCGTCCCGCGACGCGCGTCGTTCCGAAGGCGCTCGTTCCGATCGTCGACCGACCGGCCATACAGTACGGCGTGGAGGAGGCTGCCAGGGCGGGCGCCACCGAAGCGGTCATCATCGTCGATCCGGGAGTGGGCTCGCTCATCCACGACCACTTCTTCAACGAAGGGCCGCTTCCGGGGTTGGAGCACATGAAGATCACACCGGTGACCCAACCAGAGCCGCTCGGCCTGGGTCACGCCGTCCTGACTGCTCGGGAAGCGGTGGCCGGCCGGACGTTTTTCTGCATGCTGGCCGACAACATTCCCCGCATCGATGTTCTCGATCGGATGACTGTGGAGTTCGATGGGACGTCGATGGTCTCACTTCGGGATCTCACCGACGACTTCCTTGCACGCTACGGGGTGATCGTCCCGGGCGCTTGGCGATCGGAGGCAGTCGTCGAGGTTCACGGCGCCATTGAAAAGCCGGGCATTGAACGAGCGCCGTCGCGCCTCGGACTGATCGGTCGCTACATCTTCACGCCGGAGATCTTCGAGGTGCTCGACGGTCTTGCTCCGGGGTTCGGGGGTGAGATCCAGCTTACGGATGCAATCGATGGTCTCGGTCGGAAAGGACGCTGCGACGGGTTCGTCTCGCCCGACGATCTGCTGGATGTGGGAAACCCGGCTGGGCTGCTGGAAGCATCGACGGTGCTCGGCCTGGCCCACGCCGAACTCGGAGAGGGCTATCGAGAATTCCTGAAAGGGCTGGTGTGAAACCACGCCGTGAAGCCCAGCGCGAAATACTGGCGGCGGTCGGCAGTCTCGATTCGGTACGGGTCCCACTGAAGGAGGCAAGAGGTCTCGTCCTCGCAGAACCGATCCAGGCACCGCACGACGTTCCCCCATTCCCGAACTCTGCGATGGACGGATATGCGGTCCGAGCGGCGGACCTCGAGGAGATCCCGGTGCAGCTTCGCGTAATCGAGGATGTGCCTGCGGGCAGCGTGCCCACCCGGAAGGTCGAACCGGGCGCCGCGGTCAAGATCATGACCGGCGCCCCGATGCCTGCCGGTGCAGACACCGTCGTGGAGGTCGAGGTGACCGAGCCCGGTGACCGGTCCGTCAAGATTCTGGCGTCCCGCGCGCTTGGATCCAACGTTCGGCTTGCGGGCGGAGATATGGAGGCGGGGGCACGCGTCTTCGAGAGAGGAGAGCGGCTGAGCCCAGCGCACCTCGGGGTGCTCGCGTCGCTCGGTGTCGTCGAGCCGTTGGTGAGGAGGCGTCCGGTCGTCGCGGTGCTATCGACGGGAGATGAACTGCTGCCGCCAGAAACGGCGGTGCCGGAGCCCGGAAAGATCCGGGAGGCGAACCGAACGACGCTGATAGCTCTACTGGCCGACCTGGCAGTCGATACGGTCGACTTCGGGATCGTCGGTGACGATACGGCGGCGCTCCGGGCGACCCTGGAAGAAGCAGCAGGGACGGCGGACGTCGTCATCACGTCCGGCGGGGTGTCGATGGGGGAGTACGACCTCGTCAGGGCTGTCCTTGCCGATCTTGGCACCGTTGCGTTCTGGAAGGTCGCGCAGCAACCCGGCAAGCCGTTCGCTTTCGGGCAGATCAAAGGGACGCCGCTGTTCGGCCTGCCCGGCAACCCCGTATCGGCCATCGTGTCGTTCGAGCAGTTCGTCCGGCCTGCCCTGCTCCACATGATGGGGGCCACGGCACTCTTCCGGCCGCAGGTACTCGGACGGATCGCCCGGGCCGTGTCTACGAATCCGGCCAAAGACGTCTTCCTGCGGGTGCGCACGGGAATCGAAGGCGATGCGCTGGTTGCCGATCTCGCCGGTGGACAGTCGTCAAACGTCCTGTCGGCGATGGCGCACGCCGACGCGTTTGCCCTGGTTCCCGTCGGCGTGGGCGATCTCGAAGCCGGTGACGCGGTGACACTCGAGATGTTCAGGTGGCCGGAGACTCGAACGATCGGAGCGCTCGATGGCTGAAGAATTCACACACCTCGACGGGCAGGGACACGTGCACATGATCGACGTTGGCGACAAACAGGTCACCAACCGCGGGGCTGTCGCCGAGGCGATCGTGCGTATGGCTCCCGAGACCAGTGGGAAGCTCTTCGGAGGGGATCTGCCAAAGGGCGACGCGCTGGCGGCAGCGCGGCTGGCCGGCATCATGGCCGCCAAACGTACCGCCGATCTCATCCCGCTGTGTCATCCGCTGTCACTCACGTCGGTTTCCGTCGAGGTGTACGAACACGGCGATGGTGCACGTGTCGAAGCCAGGGTGCAGACTCGTGATCGAACCGGCGTGGAGATGGAGGCGATGACCGCAGTGTCCGTCGCAGCGCTCACGCTCTACGACATGGTCAAGGGCGTCGAGCGGGGTGTCGAGATCACAGGCGTCCGGCTGCTGTCCAAATCAGGAGGACGCTCCGGAGAGTGGCGACGGTGAAGGCTCTCGTCCTCACCGTGAGCGATCGGGTGAGCCGCGGCGAGACCGAGGATCGCTCCGGTCCGGCAGCGATGGAGCGCCTCGGGGCGCTCGGCTTCGCGACCGAACTTCGGGTGGTCCCCGATGGTATTTCCTCCGTGCAGGATGCTCTCGAAGGGGCCGTCGCCGAAGGGTTCGACCTCGTCGTCACCACAGGTGGCACGGGGTTCTCGGCGAGAGATCTGACACCGGAGGCCACGCGTAGCGTTGTCGAACGGCTCGCGCCGGGAATCGCCGAAGCGATTCGTTCGGCGACGTTCGACAGCAACCCTTACGGGATGCTGTCCAGAGGTGTCGCCGGAATCACCGGATCGACCCTCATCGTCAACCTGCCGGGATCTGTCGGTGGAGTGACGGAATCCCTGGATGTGATCGCTCCCGCGCTCGGTCACGCGATCGCTCTACTGCGCGATGAACCTGCCGGACACCGAGTCCGCCACCCTCCGTGGACCTCGACATGACGGCCTTGCCTGTTGATAACTTGTCGGAGATGGGTTCGGTGACCTAATCTCGGGGTGAGCGACGGGCGGACACGGTGGAAGCAACGGCGGTAATTGTGATTTTTGTGCTGGCAGGAGTGTGGGCTGCATTCCTGTTGCCATCGGTCTTCACCACGCGGCGGGACCGACCTACCGAATCGGCGCGAGACTTCATGCAGCTCTCCGCACGCCTCACAGCGGTTGGCAGTGGGACAACCATCGAGCCGATGCTCACGCGGCGCCGAGTGCTGGTGCGGAGGCGCCGCGCTCTCATCGTTCTCAGCTCGCTGGCAGCCGCAACACTCGCCGTAGCGATCTGGCGCGGCTCGACCGCCCTGCTCATCGCCCACATCGCGATGGACGGTGTCATCGCCTGGTACCTGGCAATGCTGGTGCAGATTCGCCAGCGTCGTGAAGCCTCGCTCGTGATCGATCTCAGGGACGCGGAGAGCGACGAGGCCGAGCCGCCGGTGCGGGTGCTGGCGCACGGCTGAGCGGATGAAACCAAGCCTCGATCCTGTCGAAGCCGTTGCCCGTGCCGAGTTCGACGCCAAGTTCGCTGCGCGTGAGAAGGGTCTCACCGTATCCCGAAAGATGATTCGCAGCTCGGCGAACGCGATCCGCGCATTTCATCGTGGCGAGCTGGAACGCTGCGAGGAGTTGATGGACCAGGCGGGCGTTCTGCTGCGGGAGGCCATGGAACTGCTCGAGGATCATCCGGATGTGTTGTTCACCGGTTTCGTCGCCGATGCCGCGAAGGAGTATGCCGAGGCGCGCTTGACATATGCCCTGGGCCTCGAACTGCCGCTGCCGACACCTGACGAGCTGGGTGTGTGGGTGGGATCGTATCTGCACGGCCTCGGTGAGGCGGTCGGCGAGATGCGGAGGCGTTTGCTCGATCTCCTTCGGGCGGGTGAACTCGAACGAGCCGAGGGGACACTTGGCGCGATGGATGCCGTTGTCGACCTGCTCGCCAGTCTGGACTACCCCGACGGGATGACTCGTGGGCTCCGGCGCACGACCGATGTGGCACGGGCGCTGGTCGAGCGCAGCCGCTCGGACCTGACGACCACGATTGTGCAGGAACGGCTGCGAAGGGATCTCCTGGAGCGGCTCTGATCTGCTTGGTGGAGCGGTGACTACAATGCCGTTCGCCCTTTGGGGGTGTAGCTCAGCCTGGCAGAGCGCTTCCCTCGCACGGAAGAGGCCAGGGGTTCGAATCCCCTCACCTCCACTTACGGAAACCCCCGTGTGGACGGGGGTTTCCGCGCGTCTTGTGCTCCATT
Organism: Gammaproteobacteria bacterium; assembly: GCA_011682695.1. Classification (NCBI taxonomy): domain Bacteria; kingdom Pseudomonadati; phylum Pseudomonadota; class Gammaproteobacteria; species Gammaproteobacteria bacterium. The sequence goes on along the minus strand of JAACED010000024.1, from coordinate 8,915 downwards.
CTCGTGACGCCTGACCCGGACTATTTCGTCGAGGCGCCACGAGAACGGAACGGTTAGGAGGCAGGTGGTTCGTACGTCATCTCGCCTGCCCTGAGCGGGAACGGCAGGACGTTCTCCGGTGGCGGGAGGGGGCAGGCGAACTCGTCGTCGTACACGCACCACGGGTTCTGCGCCAGGTTGAAATCGACCACGGCGATGCCGTCATCGCGGATCTCGACGGGGACGTAACGGCCGCCTTCGTAGGTCTCGGTGCCGGCGGTCGTGTCGCGGATCGGGATGAACGCCTCCCCGTCGCCGGTGTTGAGCACGGTGAGCGTTCGCGTTCGCCCTTCGATGGTGACCTCGACCGTTCCGACGACGTGGTAGCTGCGATCGGCCCCGGTCGTGTGGGCGATCCGGGCGGTCCCTTTGGATCGAAGGAGCGATGCCCGCACGGCAAGTGCCGGCTTGGGAGGGAAGTACGACAGGCCGGTGAACGACGCACGATCTTCGTCCGGCAGGGGCGACGCGTAGCTCTCCGCGAAGAACCGGTCACGTTCACGGCGATATTCGAGGAGTTCGATGATGGTCACGGCAGCCGGTGAGGGTAGACGCAAGTACCGACGTACGTGCACACGACTCCGAGTGGTCCGATGCATTTGTGTCGCAGGCGCTCGTCGAAGCTCACGATCTCACCGGACGATTCGGGGCCTCATCGAACCCGGACAGCTTCGAGATTCAGCCCACGAGAGGTGAAGAAGGGGGTAGATTCGGTTGAAGGAGGTCCAGATGACCGACGAATCCAATACCGACGGCCCCACAGACCAGCCACCCGAACAGGTGCCGAGTCCAGAGGTGTCTTCAAGGATCGCCAAGCTTGCATCCGGTGAACGGTTTCTCGCCCTCGGAGCGGCGCTTCTCTTCGTCGACTACGTGTTGTTCGACTTGATCTTCGGCGAATACTTCTTCTTCACCGGAACGCTCCTCGTGGCGGGCTTCGTGTTGTTTGCACTGTGGGTGCATCAAGATCGCCCCGCCGCGTCGTGGCCTCTTCCTTATGAGTGGTTGCTGCGGGTACTGGGGTTCACGGCAGGTTTCCTTGGCGTGCTGGAACTCCTGGCCGACCTGCGCTTCGGTGGGCTGAGGCACCTGGGCGACGTGTTCGGCGGGCTGATCGTCTACCTTGGCGCCTTCCTCATGTTCTGGGGAGCGCGACAGATGAAGGAATCCGGCGGATCATGATCCCGGTTAGGCGGCGTGCCTGACCTGGCATGATGTCGCCGGTAGCCGGTTGGCAGATCCAACTGCCGGTCACGCATCCCCGTCGCGACAGCCGGTACGGGGAGACGCAAATGCCGACGTACTGGCGCGTGACTCCGTGTACTCTGGTGCGCCCATGACCGGCCCCCTCGTATTCGCACGCGCGCTCACTAAACGATTCGGCGATTTCACCGCAGTCGACGCCATCGACTTCGCCGTCGAGTACGGCGAGGCGTTCGGGTTCCTCGGACCGAACGGCGCAGGAAAGACATCCACCATGCGGATGATCGGCGCCGTATCGCCGGTCACCGAGGGAATGCTGAGAGTTCTCGAGATGGACCCTGCCAAGCAGGGATCGCTCATTCGGGCGCGGCTCGGCGTCGTCCCCCAGGAAGACAATCTCGACAATGAACTGTCGGTCTTCGAGAACCTGTTGGTCTACGGGCGATACTTCGATCTGCCCCGATCGGTGATCATCGATCGGGCAGACGAACTGCTTGAGTTCGCCCAACTCACGGAACGGCGTGACGCCCAGGTCGAGAATCTCTCCGGCGGGATGAAGCGGCGCTTGACGATTGCTCGGGCCCTGATCAACCAGCCCGACGTGCTCCTGTTGGACGAGCCGACCACCGGCCTCGACCCACAGGCTCGCCACGCTCTCTGGGATAGGCTCTACCGGCTCAAACAGGGAGGGGTGACGCTCATCATCACGACCCACTACATGGATGAGGCCGAGCAGCTGTGTGACCGCCTCGTCGTGATGGACAAGGCGAAGATCGTCGCAGAGGGATCACCACGCACACTCATCGAAACTCACTCGACACGTGACGTCGTCGAACTGCGGTTCCCGCTGGGTCGTCAGGAGGAGGCGCTGCCGCTTCTCGAGGGCCTGTCGAAACGGACGGAAGTTCTCCCCGACAGCGTCCTGTTGTACACCGACGACGGCGACCGGACTGCCGCCGAGGTGGCCAAGCGCGGGCTGAAACCCGAAACGGTGGTGGTTCGTCGCAGCACGCTCGAAGACGTGTTCCTGCGTCTCACCGGCCGGAGTCTGATCGACTGATGGCTGCGGCTGCGATCCGTGTTGTCGAAGCGCACGCCCGGGTGTACCGGCGCACGTGGCGGGGAAGTGTCATCTCGACCTTCCTCAGTCCGGTGCTGTACCTGCTGGGCATGGGGGTTGGCCTCGGCACGCTCGTGAACCGTGGCGCCGGGACTGCGTCGATCGGCATTCCCTACCTGGCTTTCCTCGCTCCCGGGCTACTCGCCGCGGCGGCCATGCAGACGGGCGCAGGTGACGGGTCGTGGCCGGTCATGGCGGGCATCAAGTGGACCAAGACGTACTTCGCCACGCTGGCCACACCGATCAGGATCCCGGACCTCGTCATCGGTCATCTCGGCTGGGTCGGCATTCGCATGGTCTTCGTCTCGACCGTGTTCGTCCTCGTCATGGCTGCATTCGGGGCGGTGGCCGTCGGTGCAGGTCTGCTGGCGGTGATCCCCGCGGTGCTCACCGGCCTGGCGTTCGCCGCACCGGTCAGCGGCTACGCGGCATGGCTGAAGCGCGACACGGGACTGAGCAACCTCTTCCGATTCGGGATCGTTCCCATGTTCCTGTTCTCCGGGACGTTCTTTCCGATCACACAGCTTCCCGGCTGGATGCAGCCGCTCGCCTACGCCGTGCCGCTGTGGCATGGCGTCGAACTGACGCGTGCGACGGCGCTCGGTCTGGGCACGACCTTCCCGCCGCTCGTGCATGTGGCATACCTGCTGGCATGGATCGTCGGAGGCACGCTCGTGGCGATCCACACGTTCACGAGGAAGCTGGGGCAATGACCACCAGAACGCTCATGGCCAGGATCGTGCCGCCGTCGGTGATGGGAGGTCGGCGGGCACGACATCTCCTGGAACGGAACTTCCTCGTGTATCGGCACGCATGGATCGTCATCTTCTCCGGATTCTTCGAACCGCTGTTCTACCTCTTCTCCATCGGCATCGGACTGGGCAAACTCGTTGGTGACGTCGTGGGGCCCACCGGGGAACCGATCTCCTATGCGGCGTTCGTGGCGCCTGCGCTGCTCGGTGCTGCGGCCATGAACGGCGCCGTCTACGAATCGACGTTCAACATCTTCTTCAAGCTCAAATACGCGAAGATCTACGACGCAGTACTGGCGACCCCGATGGCGCCCGGCGACATCGCCATCGGAGAGATCACGTGGTCGTTGTTTCGGGGAGCCCTCTATGCGGCGGGTTTCCTCGTCGTGATGTGGATCATGGGCCTGATGTCGTCGCTGTGGGGGCTGCTCGCCGTTCCTGCGGCGCTCCTGCTCGGCTTCGGGTTCGCTGCGGCAGGCATGGCGGCTACCTCGTTCATGCGGTCCTGGCAGGACTTCGATCTCATTCAGCTTGTCACGCTGCCGCTGTTCCTATTCTCGGCGACGTTCTATCCACTCAGCGTGTATCCGGAGTGGCTGCGGTGGATGGCGCAACTGTCGCCGCTGTATCACGGAGTCGTCGTGATCCGCTCGCTCACCCTGGGTATCTTCGAGTGGAGCATGATCTACCACATCGGGTTCCTGGTCGTGATGGGCCTGGTGGGAGTTGTGATCGCGGCGAGAAGGCTCGAGAAACTGCTGCTCGCGTGAGCGATCCTAGGGCACGCCGATCGTGCGCTTGCCCAGCAGATTGAGACGTGTCGTTCGCACCGTCGCCGGTTCGACGACCCTCCCGTCGTCGAAGCGGAAACGGAGGGCATCTTCGGGGCATTGGACGATGCAGGCGCCACACAAGATGCAGTTGGCCGGCCGGGCAATCTCTACCTTGTGAGTGTGACCGTTCATGACGAGCACATCACGCGGGCACACCAGCACGCACTGCGCTGCCCCGGTGCATCGGTCGGCGATCAACTCGACCTTGAAGTCACTCGGGTTGACCGAACTGGACAGCAGTGGTGTCGAACCGGCGACGTCCACCGAAACGATCCCGGTCCCGATCACACAGGCGCCGGCGAGCGCGATGAGGTTCCTTGCCGTCACTGCCTCGGCGACGGCGAACAGGGCAAGGCCGAATCCGAACCCGACGAGGGCCAGGATGCCGTAGACGTGCAACCCTCGATGCGTTTTCAGCGGCAGCCAGGGCATGCCTGCGAAGAGCGCCAGCACGATGGCTGTGACGGACGCCGCGTCGATGAGCGCCGGTAGCGGTCCCGTGATCGGCCACAGGATCAACCACAGGATCGGCACCATCGGGGCAGTCCACATCACCGCCATCTGGAGGCGGTCACTCAATGGGAAGCGCACGGATCGCTCTTCCCTCACGGCGTGCCGGCCCCGTCGTAGGAATGCAGGGAGGTCCGTCGCGTGGACCGGTCCCCACGTCACGTGCCATCCGGTCGCCTCCTCGACGCGACGTCGCTCGACCCCGGTGGCGCTCAACTGGGGCAGGACCAGTTCCCGGTGGTCGACCCGGTCTGCGATTCGCGACGTTCGCAGCGCGGCGATCACGTCGTGATGGGTGAGATGACCACCCCCTGCGGCGCACCACACGTTGATGCCCTTGCTGTCCGCAACGAGCAGCCAGACATTCTCGCCTTGCAGCGCTTTGCGTACCCGTCGCACGGTGAGCGTGTAGTTGCCCGTGACCACTACGGGCGAAGAGCGGTCGGGATTACCGATCGGGAAGAGCCCCGTCTTGGAGCGATGTGGCAAGAATCTCAACGCCGTGTCGAACACGGAGTCCAGTGCGCTCATGATGGTCTCCTCGCACTCAAGATGACGAAGGCCGGCCACGGGTGCTCCTCGTCGACGTCCACGAAGCCCGCTCGGCGCACAGCGTCGGCGAGGTCGCGAACCGGGTGTGTGGTCGTCTGGGTGAGCATCCAAGTCGCCGCGATCACGGGCATCCGCAAGGTTCGGTAGAGGAGTCGGGCACCGCAACTTGCCGGTTCCACCTCGTCGGCGATTATCAGCCGACCTCCTGGGCGAAGCCGATCATGGATGATCCCGAGCACATAATCGCGCTCTTGTGGAGACATCTCGCTGAAAGTGAGACACGATACGACAGCATCGAACGTTCCGGGATCGAACCGGTCCTCGATCTCGGCCGCTCCCAACTCCACCCATTCGACGCTCCCGGCAGCTGGGGCCGGCTTCGCGGTGGCGATCTCGAGCATGCCGGCATTCCGGTCGATCCCGATGGTCTCGGCTCCCCGTGCAGCGCACGCCACGGTGACCCCTCCGGTTCCGCAGCCGACGTCGAGGACGCGCAGCCCGGGTCCTGCCGCCAGCTCGGCAACGCGGTCGTAGACGCTGGAGATGCGGCCCCGGCTCAAGAGGCGAATGCCACGGTCGTAGCGAGATGGCGTTGATTCGAGCCAGCGCATGAACGCGTACGTGCTCATCCTTGGTCTCCTGGCTCTTGACCCACACCATCGAAGAACAGCAGGACCGCGAGATCAGGGATCTCGTCGAGCGCCGGCCATGTTCCGCCGGAGCCCCAGTGCTGCACATACAGGATGCCGAGGATGCCGATGAAGGCCAAGGCGAACTGGGCAACGGGCCGATCTGAACGTACATCGCCCGCAGTTACTCCTTCGCCGAGGACTTGCGCCACGGCGCCGACATACGGGGCGAGGTGCTCGATGACCAGGGGATAGGTTTCGCGTCGAAACGCCAGTGCTTCCCTGATCACGACTTGCTGGAAAGGCTCCTGTTCCCGCACGACTTGCACGTCCGCCTCTGCCAACGCCCGGAGCCGGTCTCTGGTCGATCCCGTCGTCGGATTGGCTTCATATCGCCGCACCGCGCGTCGAGCGCCTTCCGCGATGACCTCGGCGAAGAGGTCGTCCTTGGATCGGAAGTAGTTGTAGATCGTTCCCTTGGCGACACCCGCTCCCGACGCGATGGCGTCGATGCTTGCCCGATCGAGACCATCCCGGGCGAAGTGCTGTGCCGCGGTGGCGAGGAGTCGGTTACGGACCTCAACCTTCGCATCGGCGGTGATCCGACCCATGGCGCTCCAATGTGGGTGACTGGTCAGTCAGATTCTAACACGGGTCCAGGGAGCATGTAAGGCCCCTCCCGAGATTCGACGTTGTGTTCACGGCGAGTCAAGATGAGCAGCCTGGCGCGAGGAAAGGGCGGATGGTGAACGAGGAACTGTGCAGGCTCGGCGACGAGTACTGGGATTACACGATGGAGATCAACCCGACACACGCCATGATGCTCGGGGACCACCGGTTCGATGAGAAGGTCGAGGAAGCATCCAGAGAGGCCGAGGATTCGCAGATCAGCCGCCTTCGCGGTTTCGCCGGCCGGGCCGAAGCGATCGATCCGGCATGCCTCGACAAGGATGAGCGGATCACCCGGGATGTGCTGATCTTCGAGGCCTCCACCGGTGCCGACGCCCTCGAGACGAGGGCGGCCGAGTTCGCCGTCAACCATGCCATGGGACTGCAGGCGATGATCCCCGTTCTGATCCCTCAACTTCCCATCGAGGAGCCTGAGCATGCCGAGGCGCTGATCGAGAAGTACCGAGGATTCGCTCGGGTGTTCGATGAGATGGCCGAGCGCCTGCGCGAGGGGCTCGTCAACGGCAGGACACCGCCTGCGTTGACGAGCGAGAAGACCATCGAGCAGCTCGATGGGATGCTTGCACTGCCCATCGAGGAGGATCCGTTTCTGAATGTGCGAGTACCGGCATCCTTCGACGATGCAGCAACCGAAGCCTGGAAAGCTCATCTCGCCGCCGTCGTCCGTGACACGATTCGGCCGTCGTTGCAGCGGTACCGAGACACCATCGCAGACGAGGTCTTGCCCTTCGCCAGGCCGCAGGAGAGAAGCGGAGTGTCCTGGGTATCGGGCGGCGACGAACTCTACGAGAAGGCGGTTCACCAGCACACCACACTGCGCCTGGAGGCCGATGAGATCCATCAGATCGGTCTCGATCAGGTTGAGCGGCTGGCCGGCGAGTACCGCAGGCTCGGTGTGGAGGCTCTCGGGACCGAGGATCTCACCGAGATCTTCACCCGTCTACGTGAGGATCCCGACCTACATTTCGTGGCCGGTCCGGAAGTCGTTGCCGCCTCCGAACGTGCGCTCGCGAGAGCCAAATCCGCGATGGCAGACTGGTTCGGCCGCCTGCCGAAAGCCGACTGCATCGTCGCCGAGACACCGAGTGGACCGACTGCGTTCTATTTCCCACCGGCCACCGACGGGTCTCGTCCCGGCATGTTCTTCGTCAACACATCCGACCCGACCCAATGGGGTCGCTATGAGATGGAGGCGATGGCGTACCACGAAGGGATCCCGGGCCACCATCTTCAACTCGCAATTGCCCAGGAACTCGAAGGAATCCCCGAGTTCCGCAAGCACGCGGAGGTGACCGCGTACGCCGAAGGCTGGGGCCTGTACACCGAACGTCTCGCTGACGAGATGGGCCTGTACTCGGGACCCCTGGAGCGTATCGGCATGCTCTCGGCCGACTCGTTGCGCGCCGGCCGATTGGTGGTCGACACCGGCTTGCACGCGAAAGGTTGGAGCCGGCAGCAGGCGATCGACTTCTTCGCCGAGAACTCCCCGATGTCGATCGGCACGATCGAGAACGAGGTCGACCGCTACATCGGCTTGCCCGGCCAGGCGCTGGCCTACATGATCGGACGTCTCGAGATCCAGCGGATGCGGCACGAGGCGGAGGAGGATCTCGGTGAGAGGTTCGACATCAAGGGATTCCACGACACGGTGCTGGACTCCGGCATGATGCCACTCGAGACCCTCGACCGGTTGGTCAAGGACTGGACCACTTCTGTTCTCGTGACGCCTCGCGGGAACTAACAGGATCAACCGTCACGAGAACGGGATGAGGACCACGTGAACCTGCCGCGGCCCGTGGACACCCAGCGTGAGAGTCTGCTCGATGTCGCCGGTGCGGCTCGGCCCGGTGATCACGACCATGTTGCTTCCGCGGGTCGCCACCTCGGGGTGTTCGGCGAGGAAGTGGCTGAGCGACGCGTAGATCTGGTCGGTACGGACCAGAGCGATGTGGATCTCTGGGATCAGGGACGCCATCCGCGGCGATTCACGCCCCGATGTGACGACGATCGATCCTGACTCGGCAAAAGCCGCGTCCGCTCCGGTGATCCCCACCTCGAGCGTCTCGTAGGTGAGTTGGTGCTCGATGCGTGCCGCCGGGTCGGGTGGCACGTCAGTGTTCACGATCCGATATCCGTCATGAATCAGGCGGCCGGTGAGACCGGGAACCGGCAGCGGTCCACGGGACATGAAACAACGATGTCCTTCCATCAGTTCGAGGACGATGCGGAGGGCATCGTCCGTGTTCGCAGCACGGTGGGGCACTCCGTTGACGGCTTCGAGCTCACGGCAGAAGCGGCTTGCGAGGTCGCCGGGAGGCTGCTCGGGGACGAGAATCCCCGGGTCGGGAGAGGCCGACAGGGACGCCGCCGCCGATCGGATCCGAGCCAGAAACGCGTCACGATCCACGGTTGCGTCCCTTCCAGCGTCGATGAAACGACTTGACCGGTGTCTGCAGGTCCCTGCCCTGGGTCCACGCGGCTCCTCGCCAGGGAAGCCGCCGGATCCATCCGGTACGGAACAGACGACCGATGACGGCACCGGCACGCAGCACGGTGCGGAAGCGGCCCGGATGCGTCGCGATGCTTG
>JAACED010000023.1 GCA_011682695.1 Gammaproteobacteria bacterium | reverse complement strand
AGCCGCGCTCGCAGTTGGACCGCTTCTGTCGGCCGTCCTCGAATGCTCTCCGGCGGAAATGGCCACGACCTTGCTGCAAGTACGAGGTTTCGACGAGATCGAGACAATCGCTCAACACACCGGTGGCGGCACACCCGCCGGCCTTCTGGCAGACAGACTGGCGATCTCCAACGACACAACCGACAGCCTGATCGGCCGAATCTCACACGAGGTACAAACCTTTCATGACGGCAACCCGCTCCGTCCCGGATTGCCCAAAGCCGACCTTGCGAGCCGCCTCGGCGTCTCGATGACGATTCTCGACGCGCTCATCGCCCGTTCTCCCCATGTGCGCGATGAAGGTCCGGTCGTCGCAACGACCACGTTCTCACCCGCCTTTGGACCCGCAGAGGACGCTGCTCGCAGAGCGGTGATCGCCACCCTGGAAAACGCCGGCCTGACCGTGCCGCGAGTTCGAGACCTCGGAATCGATCGGGAACTGCTTCATGCGCTCCTGCGAAGAGGAGATCTCATCCAGGTGTCCGAAGATCTCGTTTTCCTGCCGGCACACATCGATACGATCAGGACGGGCCTGAGCGATCTCCCCAACCCCTTCACCGTCGCTCAGTTCAGAGACCGTTTCGGGATCTCACGCAAATACGCGGTGCCGCTCCTCGAGTGGCTCGATGCCGCAGCGGTGACGAAGCGCAGCGACGACGTCCGCACGTATTGAGACTCGACGATCGGACCCGTCAGACGGAGCGGAGAACGAACTCCCGCCGCTCACCCTCGGTGAGGCCTCCCCAGATCCCGTACGGCTCCTTGATGTCCAGCGCCGCACGCAGACAGTCTTCTCGCACGGGACAGACCTTGCAGATTGCCCTTGCTCGTGCTTCTCGACGTTCTCGCTCATCCTTGCGTTCAAAGGCACTCGGCGGGAAAAACAGATGCGAATGGTTGCCACAGCACAGCGCGCGAGGCTGCCAAACATCACGAGAAGGTGCGAGCACGAAATCCCTCCAATGGTCGACGAGCGTTATGAACTTAGTAGCCCGACGAGGGGGCAGCCAGGAATCATTTGCCAAATCAGAGAGGTTTTTCGCGCTCTCGATTTGGCGCAGAGCCCAGTTTCTCGGAAGGTGGCCCTGCAACAACCGACTAAGGTTCTGACCATGAAAGTGCTGGTCATCGCAGACGCTCCATGGGTTCGCAACGAGGTTGCCGCCGCCGCAAACAGTCCTGGTCTCGAACTGATCGAAGAAGCGGATCCACGCTCGGCGGTCGCCGCCTGCGTGGAATCCGCGCCCGACATCGTCATCGTTGATCTCCAAGTGGGCAGCATGGGCGGCATGGCAGTAACGAGGTTGCTGCGAGACGCCATCCTGTCCGGAGAGATCGAAGACACGACCATTGTGCTGCTGCTGGACAGAGAGGCCGACACGTTCCTCGCCGGCCGGTCGGGCGCAGACGCCTGGCTGGTCAAACCGTTCACGGCCCAACACCTCCAGGTACTGCTCACCCCGGTCGCGGCAAGGGAGTGATCTCCCGGGATACCGGTACATGATGACCCCCCTCCAGGTAATCCTCCTCGTGGTTCTCGGTCTCTGCATCACCTCCTCCGGGTTCCTCTCGGGCTCCGAAACTGCGATCGTGAGTGTTCCGCGGGAGCGAGCCCATCAACTCGCAGAGCAAGGGAGAAAGGGCAGGCGCCTCGAGGACCTTCTCACCGACCTCGAAGGCACCATCGGGACGCTGCTCGTCGCCAACAACTTCGTGAACATCCTCGCTGCATCGGTGGCGACGGCACTCGCCATCGCCCTCGTGGGCGAGACGTGGGGGCCATGGCTGGCCACCGCCGCCGTCACATCGGTCATCCTCATTGTCGGTGAGATCACGCCCAAGACCCTGGCCACCCGCCGACCCGACCAATACGCTCTCGCGGTTGCCGGAGTCCTTTTTCGCCTCACTCGGATCCTCGATCCGATCACCGCGGTGTTCGTCGCCATCAGCAGAGCGATCCTTCGCGTCTTCGGAGTCTCCCAGGACAATCATGCGGCGTTGGTCACTGAAGAAGATATTCGCGCTCTCGCCATGCTCGGAGAGCGCTCCGGCGAGATCGAATCCGCCGAACGAGAGATCATCGATTCGCTCTTCGAAGTGACCGATCGTCCCGTTCGGGAGGTAATGACCCCGCGAATCGACATTGTCACACTCGGGACTTCACTGACAGCAGAGGCAATTCGTCAGGCCGTCGTCGAGACCGGGCACTCCCGCTACCCGGTCGTCGAACGCGAGGGAGACCTCGATCACATGCTTGGAGTTCTCAACGTCAAGGATCTCTTGCGAACGCCGGGAGATCCGACGCCCGAGCAGCTCCTCGAGCTCTTACGCGAACCGCTCTACATACCGGAGAGCGCGTCGGTCCTCGAGGCCCTCCAACTGCTGCGCCGGAAGCGGTCCGGATTTGCAGCGGTCCTCGACGAACATGGCGGCGTCGAAGGAATCCTGACGATCAAGGATCTCATTTCAGAACTCGTGGGTGAAATCCAAGACGAATTCGACCCTGGAGTGCCCGTCACCGTGAGTCTCGGTGACAAAGGCTGGATCACCGACGGCCGCGTCACCGTGGAAGACCTCGCAGAGCAGACCGGAGTCGACCTCCCCGAGGGACCCTACGGGACGGTGGGAGGCCTCTATCTGTCCGTTTCGGGCGATATCCCCCGCGAAGGCGACTCGATCGTCATCGCCGGTCTCCGCTTTACCGTGCTGCACATGGAAGGCAGGCGCATCGATCGGTTGCGGGTCCAACGCGCCTGATCCGACCCTTCCACCGGCTGGTATCATCACGGGCCTTCGGGACGTGGCGCAGTTTGGCAGCGCGCAGCGTTCGGGACGCTGAGGTCGCCGGTTCAAATCCGGCCGTCCCGACTCAGAAACATCAGGGGTCGCCTTTCGGGGCGGCCCTTGGTGCTTAAGATCGATCCCATCGCGCGCGTCAGACGAGTTGTCGACCTGAACACGAACCTGAGTGACCGCCAGCGTCGTCGCCTGCCGAGTAGCCCGCAGCGTTCGAGCTCACGTCGAAGCGATGTGCTTCACCTCGCCCGGTTGGCAGACGCTCGAGAAAACTCGGCTGGCGTATTTTTCATTCCCTCAGGCTGCCACGGAGAGTAGTATCATTATCACTCTACGAGGAGATGTGTGGTGAGGAAACTGTTGACGCTCCTGCTTGCAGTTCTAGTCATGGGGGCGATCGCCGGTCCGGCGTCCGCAACGCCACCAGGGGAGGATGGGAGCCACACGGTGACCATCTGCCATGTCACCAACTCGGTATCGAATCCTTGGGTCATCATCGAAGTCGACACTGCCGCTTTCGATGGGGCCGGCGCCAATGACCACACTCGTCACGTCTCCCAGGACGGTCGTAGGGACGTCTTGCTCCCCTCCAATGGTGTGTGCCCCGCTTCCACTTCCATAGGCACCTAGCGCCTCGATAGACGACCTCTGCGCCGTTGCGCCGGTCAGGAAACGCCGCTCGCTGCGTCCTCCACATCGACGCACCACAGCGGGTGCGCCTTCGTTGTGCGGGTCTTGCGATCGATATCGGATCGACCCGACAACTCGACGCGAACGAAAGAGACGGGTCGATCCGTGTCGACCAGATGCCCCCGACTCGGCATCGACAGTTGCCTGCCAAGGCACCAGCTCGACTCACAGCCGACAGCACACCCTGTGGCCGGCCACCGGCGTCGTCACCTGCTGAGTAGCCCGGAGCGTTCGAGTTCACGCCGAAGCGATGTGTTCACCTCGTGCGGTGCATTGCGTATGTACCGAAACGCTGCTTCTCGCCCAGCCTTGGGAAGGCCCTCGAGATATGCAACGGCGTTGCCCACCGAGTAATCATTGCCCGTCTGGTCCTCGAAGTTTGGACACAGATCCGTCCAGACTGCCCCGTCCAACCCCTCCCTTGCGCACCAGTTCCTGATCTCGCTGCAGATCGCTCCGGATCGGCCACGTCCCGTGCCTGCCCCGAGATCGACAAACCCGATGTTTCGACTGGTCGTGCCCTCTCGAGCCCGCACGTCGCAGATGGTGTCGTCGATGTCGGTCCTGCGACTCATGACAAAGCGCGTGGGGCACCACTCCCCATGCGTGAGGTCGATCACGAGCGTGAGGCGGCAATCGGTCGATACCCGTGAGAACTCCAGGGGCAACCTCTGCCCTCCTGTCTGCCACGAACCCTCTCTGGGGAGTTCACGGGGATCCCAGACAAGAGAACCCCACCCGAGAATCGCGATCTCCATCGCCGCCCTTCTCATCACATGCCAGACACCCTGATGTCAGCAAGGAGGCTACGCCATCAGCTCGGATCTTGGCCGATCCCGCGAGTCCTGCCCCTCAGGAACCGCCTGCCAAGACGTTCGGTCGCCGCTCGATCCACCTCGGTTGTGGCCTGGCGTTGACGGCCGATGTCGGTCTTGGGTTCGCGTGATCGAGTCGTGTTGAGGCGGCCTTGCGCTCGACGCCCTCGGGGGTCAGCCAGGTCACGCTTCCTCGGGACAATCCGCGAGAGTACCGGCGGCTAGTTGTACCCGGCCAGGACGTTGATGTCAGTCCTTGATTAGGTGAAGACCTCCGTGTGGAGTGGTGATTGCCGTCATCACCCACAGGTGCGCCTTCGTTGTGCGGCCTTGCGACCAGACGCCCCTGCCTCGGCATCGACACCCCGAACGTCACCGGCCAAGGCACTAGAACCAGGCCGCTCCCCGAGCTGACACCTCGTGTCGGGACGGGGTCCACTCGTTCGCCATTCGCTCTCGGAAGCTGATGATGAGCCGACTCAGACGATTGGTCTCGATCAGGAATGCGTCGTGGCCCTGAGGTGCCGTCAGCAGGCAGAACTCGGCCTGCGGCAACGCCGCTGCCAGGGCACGGACCTCCTGTGCCGGGTACAGGACGTCGGATGAGATCCCGACGACGAGTGCAGGCGTCTCGATGGCGCCCGGATCGATCCGGTAACCGTCCATCGCCTCGATCAGCGTCAGATAGCTGTTGGCGTCGAACCGTTCAACCAGCTTGGCCCCCTGATAGCGCAGGTACGACTGCGCCGCGAAGGCGTCATCGGTGAGTTCGCGTCCGAACCTGGTATCGAAGTCGTAGGGGCTGCGGTAGCTGCACATTGCGATCATCCGCGCCGTGGCGAGGCCCGACGCCGGAGGCCGTTCCGGTTCGTACCGGCCGTCGCGGAACCGGTGATCGCCGATAATGGCGGCGCGCTGTGCCTCGGAGATGGCGAGCGCCCAGGCCGACTGCGCGGATCCGACACCAATTGGAGCGATCGCATCGACCATCTCCGGGTACCGCTCCGCCCAGCACAGCGCCTGCATGCCGCCCATGGATCCGCCGATCACGAGCTCGAGCCTCTCCACACCCAGATGATCGAGCAACCGCTTCTGGAGACGCACCATGTCGTCGATCGTGACCGTGGGGAAGTCCGGTCCGTACCAGGTCCCGCCGGGCGGGGCGTCCATGGGACCCGTCGTTCCGTAACAGCTACCGAGGACATTGGCCGACACGATGAAGTCCCGATCCGGATCGAAGGCCCGGCCGGTCCCGAACATGCCGGCCCACCAGACGTCGGCGTCGGCAGACCCGGTGAGGGCGTGGCTGACCAAGATGGCCGAGGACGACGGACGCCCCCATGTGCGGTAGGCGACACGGACGCCGTCCAGCGTCCCCCCTTCGGAGAGGGAGAACGCTCCTTCGACCTCAAAGAAGCGGGTGCTCTCCGAGATCGAGTACGTCATCTCGTGGCGCCTTGCAGCCCGGCCCGAGCGAACGCCCCCTCGAAGTCGGCCTTGATGTCGTCGATGTGCTCGATCCCTACCGATACCCGGATCAGGTCGTCGGTCACACCGGCGAGTAGCTGCTCCTCGGCATCCAGCTGCTGATGTGTCGTCGATGCCGGGTGGATTACCAGCGTCTTCGCATCGCCGACGTTGGCCACGTGGGATGCGAGCTTCACGCTGTCGATGAACCGCTGCGCGGCAGCGGAACCTCCATCGATCCCGAAGGCAAGCACGCCGCCGAACCCGTTGCGGAGGATCCGCGTGGCGCTCTTGTGATACGGATGCTCCGGCAGACCCGGGTAGTCGACCCATGCCACCAGCTCGTGGGCCTGGAGCCACTTCGCCAGCTCGAGAGCGTTGTCGACATGGCGCTGCACCCGCAGCGACAGAGTCTCGACACCCTGGAGCAGCAGAAAAGCGTTGAATGGGCTCAACGCTGCCCCGATGTCACGAAGACCCTCCACTCGGGCCCGAATGGCGAACGCAATGTTGCCGAAGGGGCCGTCGGGACCGAATACGTCGGCGAAGACCAGGCCGTGGTACCCGGGAGAAGGCTCAGTGAACACGGGGAACCGACCGTTGCGCCAGTCGAAGTTCCCCGAGTCGACGATCACGCCCCCGATGGAGTTGCCGTGGCCGCCGATCCACTTGGTTGCCGAAGACACCACGATGTCGGCTCCGTGATCGATCGGCCGGCACAGGTAACCGGCCGCACCGAACGTGTTGTCGACGACGAGCGGCACACCTGCCTTGTGGGCGACATCGGCGAGAGCAGGCAGATCCGGGATGTTGAACCGGGGATTTCCGATCGTCTCGACATACAGCGCTTTCGTGTTGTCGTCGATCAGGGCGGCGAATGCCTCAGGGTCATCCCCGTCCACGAACCGGACCTCGATGCCGAGACGGGCGAGCGCCACCTTGAACTGGTTGTAGGTGCCGCCGTAGAGGTAGCTGGTCGAGACGATGTTCTCGCCGACTCCGGCCAACGTGGTCAGGGCGGTGAACTGCGCCGCCTGACCCGAAGCCGTGGCGACCGCCGCGACTCCTCCCTCGAGGGCGGCAATCCGCTTCTCGAACACGTCGGTGGTCGGGTTCATGATTCGGGTGTAGATGTTGCCGAACTCTTCTAGGGCGAAGAGGCGGGCACCGTGTGCCGAGTCGTCGAAGGTGTAGGACGTCGTCTGATAAATCGGGACCGCCCTGGCATTCGTGCCCGGGGCCGCCTCCTGCCCTGCATGAACCTGCAGGGTCTCGTATCGGTAATCGGTGGTCATTTTGCTCCCTCCTGAATCTGGCCGAGGTGTGGGCCGTGGGAGCGGTGCCATGAAAAAGGATCCGCTCCCTCTTGCCGGTGCGGATCCTCGTTCTGCGTTTGTTGTTTTTTACGCGTCGATGTCGCACGGCGGCGGACAAGCCATGCAAATAATCATTCGGGCGTCGAAAACAATCTTCATGTGGCGTGCGATCGTACACGACGTGGTCATGCTCGTCAACGAACAACTCTGCGGCGACCGGCCGAAGCGAACCGGCACCGCCAAGGTCGCCGGCATTCTCGACCATCTCACGACGATCGTCCGGGGGGTCGGTTGGCCGATGAGCCGTAGAAGAACCTGCACCTACTCGTCCGACGCCGTCCACCCTCTCCCTGACAGGAATGGGTCGAGTCACTCGGCTCCCGAACCAGGACTGGTCCCGACGAGAGGCTCAGCCGGTGCCGAGACTCAGGATCGACCGAGGGAATGCTGGGTGTTCGGTCCGATCACCGTCTCGTTTGGAGGTGAGACGTAACGATCCACGGCCGCAGCGACCCGCCGCAGCTCATCCATCATCGAGGAGAACCCCTCCAGAGTCAGACTCTGCTTGCCATCACTGAGCGCCAAGTCCGGATCGTTGTGGACTTCGACGATGACCCCGTCCGCCCCCGCAGCCACGGCCGCTCGGGCAAGATGCGGGACGAGACTCCGCTCCCCGGCCGCATGACTGGGGTCAACGATCACGGGAAGGTGGGTCCGTTGCTTGAGGACCGGCACGGCGCTGACATCGAGAGTATTCCGCGTGGTCGTCTCGAACGTCCTGATCCCCCGCTCGCAGAGGACGACTCTGGGATTTCCCGCCGATACGACATACTCGGCCGCCAAGAGAAACTCCTCGATGGTCGACGAAATACCTCGCTTGAGAAGAACCGGGCGCGCCTGTGCACCGACCTCGGAGAGCAACCTGAAGTTCTGCATGTTCCGGGCGCCGATCTGAAGGATATCGGCGTAGCGGGCAACCAGCCCCACGTCCTCTGGGGCAACCACTTCGGTGATCACCGGCAGGCCCGTCTCCTCGCGGGCTTGGGCCAGCAGCACCAGCCCTTCCTCACCGAGACCCTGGAAGCTGTATGGCGAGCTGCGAGGCTTGAAAGCGCCTCCCCGGAGCATCCGGGCTCCGGCACGTGCCACTGCCGTGCCCACGATGGAGAGCTGATCCTGGCTCTCAACCGAACATGGCCCTGCCATCACCACGACCTCGTCTCCGCCGATTCGCAGGTCCCCGATCCTGATCTCGGAGGGTTCAGGATGGTGCTCTCTGGAGACCTGCGGGTACGGCGGCGCCGTGGCGCGGATCTCGGCCACTCCGGGCATCTCGGCGAGATCCGCAGTGAGCGCGAGCGCATCACCACCGATGAGTCCGATGTGGGTCTCCTCACCGATCTCGGTCACCAACGGCCGCCCCCCTTGCCGTTCGATGAAACGGACCACCCCGGCCTTGTGCTTCAGTGAGCAGTTCTTTTCCAGAACAACGATCACGCCTGCACCTCCACGACCCGTAGTCCATCGAGAAACGCGCCCGGATCTTCGCCCCGATCGATCGCGTCGATCAGGGCGCTCCCCACGATCACCCCGTCGACATGGCCGGAAAGCGCTTCGACCTGACTCCGGCTGCGAACTCCGAACCCGGCCATCACCGGCAGCGACGCCGCCGACCGCACACGATCCAGATACGCGAACTCCTCGACACCTAGCTCTGCCTTACCGCCGGTGACCGCGGTCCTGGTCACCACATAGACGAATCCCCTGCTCGTCGTAGCGATCCGGGCGAGACGATCAGGAGATGTGGTGGGTGTGACGAGCTTGACCAAGGCCAAGCCCTCGGGCTCCAGCACCTTTGCGATCGGAGCGTCCTCCTCCAAGGGAAGATCGGGGACGATCAGACCCGACGTGCGGGAATCGATCATCGCCGCCGCGAGCCGATCGAGACCGAATGCCAGGAATGGGTTGTAGTAGCCCATGAGCAGGTGAGGAGCGCCCAGACTCTCCTGTTGATCTACGAGCAGTTCGAAGATCCACTCCAGAGTGACGCCGTTGCCCAACGCGACGTGACTCGCCCTCTGGATGGTCAGCCCGTCGGCCATCGGATCTGTGAACGGCACCCCGATCTCCACCACGGTGGCAGATCGTGCCACCGCGGTCAGGATGTCCGGGAAGGTTTCCAGCGTCGGGTAGCCGGCCGTTATGTAGGCGCAGATGGCGGGCCCCGAAGAGTCCCGAATCGCGTCGGAGATCACCTTGGAACCAACCGACTCAGACATGGGAAACCTCCCCGGTCAGAAGTTGAAGATCCTTGTCTCCGCGTCCCGAGAGACCGATGACGATCCGCCCGCCCTGGTGGTCCCTTGCCCACCGCCGTGCGCCGGCGAGAGCGTGCGCCGACTCGAGTGCGGGGAGAATCCCCTCCACCGCGCTGCATTCGTGCAGCGCATCGACGGCCTCGTCGTCGGTCACCGACTCGTATCTCGCCCGGCCCAGATCACGCAAGAGGGCATGCTCGGGGCCGACCCCCGGGTAGTCGAGACCGGGAGCGATCGAGTGTGTCTCGAGAATCTGACCGTCGCCATCCTGCAGGAGCGGCGTCATGGCGCCGTGCAGCACCCCTGGACTGCCGGTGCCGAGAGTTGCCGAATGCGGATCACCGGCACCTCCTCGTCCGGCGGCTTCGATCCCCAACAGCTCCACACCGGGGTCACCCAGGAATCCTCGGAACAGCCCAATCGCATTCGATCCGCCCCCGACACAGGCAACCGCCACGCCGGGGAGGTCGACCCCCGAAGCGATCAGTTGTGCCCGGGCCTCGTTGCCGATGACCGACTGGAACTCGCGCACCATCCACGGATAGGGGTGCGGACCGACGACCGAACCCAGCAGGTAGTAGGTGCCTTCAGGATCGGCGACCCAAGCGCGCATCGCCTCGTCGATCGCCGCCCGCAGCGTCTGGTCGCCGGCCTCGACGAGGATCACCTCTGCGCCGAGCAGTTTCATCCGCTCCAGATTGGGCTTCTGACGCTGCGCGTCGATCGCCCCCATGTACACGGTGCAGGGAAGTCCGACTCTGGCGGCGGCAGCGGCCGTCGCGACACCGTGCTGTCCTGCTCCCGTCTCGGCGACGATCCGTTCGACTCCCAGTCGACGAGCGATCAGCGCCTGACCCAATGCGTTGTTGATCTTGTGCGCGCCCGTGTGGCAGAGATCCTCTCTCTTGAGATAGACCTCCGCTCCCCAGCGTGCACCGAGCGACGGGGCTGGGGTCAGCGCCGTGGGCCGTCCGATGAAGTCACGTTGTTCCCTCTCCAACTCGCCAAGGAACCCGGGGTCGGCGAGCAGCTCGACGGCGCGACGTTCGAGCCTGTCCAGCACTCCGATCAGCGTCTCGGGGACGAATGCTCCCCCGTACGGTCCGAACCTACCCTGTGGTGGCGGCTTGCCTTGGAGTACCTGATCCAGGAGCGAAGCAGTTGTCACGGTCATGTTCCCACCAACGCTTTCTCGGCCTCTCGGACCGCTTCGACGAACGCACGGAGCCGGCCCGGGTCCTTCACACCGGGCTTGGACTCCACACCACTACTGACGTCAACACCAAAGGGGCGAACCGTCCTGATGGCCTCACCCACGTTGTCGGGGTGAAGACCACCCGCCAACGTCACCTGGCCGCGACGGGCGACACCGAAGGCACGGGTCCAGTCGACCGTACGGCCCACACCGCTGCGGGGTCCCTCGTAGACGAGCCTGCGATCAGTCGTGCTCCCTACATACGCGTCGAGTTCGGCGTCGACACGCTCCGTCTCCCGGAACACCGGCAGCAGCCGTCTGCCGTCCAGCTCCTGGAGATAGGTGTGATCTGCCTGAACGGCGTCGGCATCGAACACGGCGAGGGTTCGCGCGAGCTCGGCGGCCGTCGGACGAAGGAACACGGCCACCCGATCGATGCCCTTCGGAAGCCCTCGTGCAAGCCGGGCCGCCTCTTCCGGCGTGATCTGCCGCAGAGAAGACGCAAACACGAACCCGACCGAGTCGGCGCCGGCTTCTGCCGCCACGGTTGCCCCACGAAGGTCGGTAATGCCACAGATCTTGACATGGATCCTCATGACACCGGCTCCGCCCGCCTAGCCTTTCGGCCGGCGGCGATCATGGCCCTGGTGGTGACGCCCGGCTCATTCGAGGTCACCAGCGCCGTTCCGACCAGAGCCAGCCGGTATCCGAGGCGAGCAGCCGCCGCGGCATCTGCAAAAGTTCTCACACCGCTCTCCGCGACCCAGGGAAGGTGCTCGGGAAGCAACGGGGCAAGAGACGCCAGGCATCTCGAATCGACGTCCAGGGTGGTCAGGTTCCGAGAGTTGACCCCGACGAAAACACCGGCATCGAATACGACTGATGCCAGCTCGAGGTCTCTCTCATCGAAGATCTCGACGAGAGCGAACATGCCGAGCTCGTTGGCAACTGCCGTCATCTCCTGCAGAAGGGAAGAATCCATCATCTTGGCGATGAGGAGCACCCCCGATGCGCCGGCGGCTCGAGCCTGGATCACCTGGATCGGATCCACCAGGAAGTCTTTGCAGAGCATCGGCACGCCCACCGCCGAAGCCGCCGCTTCCAGATACTCGAGGTGGCCGTCGAAGCGCGTCGGCTCCGTCAAGACCGATACAGCGGCGGCACCCGCTTCCGCATAGGACCGGGCGAGTTTCACCACGGCGCCCTGCGGGTCGCTGTCTGTGAGAAGCGGACCGTCGGCGGGACTCGTCAGCTTCGCCTCGGCGATCAGATCGAAACCATCCGAGGACAGGACCAGAGGCTGAGCCGGTCGAGCAGACACGGCACGCGAGGAGAGCCCCGTCACACCGAACCTGCGTCGTGTCGCTTCAGCCCGGCTGCGGCTGGACTCGGCCATCGTGGCCAGGAAATCAAACATGGTTCGTCCCACCGAGACGGGCGAGAAGATCCAACGCCCGGCCGTCGTCGATGCCGGCCGATGCACTCGCCAGTGCTCGAAGCGGATCCTGATCGCGCCCGGTCACACGAAGGGCAAGCGAAGCGCCCAGAACGAGGGCGTCACGGTGGGGTCCGTCCTCCCCCTCGAGAACCCGGCGGAGCGCAGCGGCATTGAATGCGGGGTCGCCGCCTGCCAGGTCCCGGGGTAGGCATCGCCGGAGTCCGAAGTCGGCCGGATCTTCCACCGAGCTGATGACGGAGCCGGGGGTCACGTCGAACAGGTGATACGGCCCCATCGGGGTGGGCTCGTCCCAACCCGATTCGCCGTTCACGACGAAGGCCCGCTCGATCGGCATGGCGGACAGGGTTGTGGCGAGCATCCGGGCGGCGCCGAGGCTGTAGGCGCCGATCACGGCGAACGGTGGTGTCGCCGGATTCGCCAGCGGTCCGACGAGGTTGAAGATCGTTCGGATCCCCAGAGCTCTCCGCACCGGGGCGATGGATTTCATCGCCGGGTGATAAGTGGGAGCGAAGAGGAATGTGAACCCCGTGTCCTCGAACACGCGTGCCGCCTCGTTCGCGTCCCAGGGAATACTCATCCCGAGAGCAGCAAGCACGTCGGCACTGCCGCTCCGGCTCGAGATCGACCGGTTCCCGTGTTTGACCACCGGCACGCCTGCTGCCGCGGCTACCAAGGCCGAGCCGGTGGAGAGATTGAGGCTCCCCGACCCGTCGCCGCCCGTCCCGACGATGTCGACCGCCGGAACGCCGGCAGGAATGTCGGGACGAATGGCAATCTCACGTAACCCAAGGGCGAATGCCCTGACCTCGTCGGGTGTCTCGCCTTTGGCTCGAAGACCGGCGAGAGCAGCCGCGGCCAGAACCGAGTCCAGACCCGGGTCGGTCAGATGGTCCAGCAACGCACGAGCGTCGTGCTCGGTGAGGTCGACACCAGAGAGGACCTTCTCGACGAGCGCTCTCATGGCGAGACCGCCATGAGAGGCTGGGAGATCTTCGCCGGACTGAGTTCGAGAAAGTTCTGCAGGAGCCGGTCACCCATTGGTGTGAGCACACTCTCGGGGTGGAACTGGACCCCCTCGATCGGAAGTTCCCGATGACGAATGCCCATTATCTCTCCCTCTGACGTATAGGCCGAGATCATCAGCTCGGGAGCCAGCCCCTCCTCGGCCACGGCCAGGGAGTGATATCTGCCCGCCCGCAACGGGTTGGAGAGTCCCTGGAAGATGGTGCGTCTGTCGTGATACACCGGGGATACCTTCCCGTGCATGAGCGTCTGCGCAGGACCGATCGTGCTGCCGAACACGGCAGCCACCGCCTGATGGCCGAGACAGACGCCCAAGATGGGGACACGCTCGGCGAAGGCCTCGATGACGGCCATCGAGACGCCTGCGCCCTCCGGCCGACCCGGTCCCGGTGAGACGACCAGGTGACTGGGCTCGAGAGCTATCGCGGCGTCCACCGTGATCTGGTCGTTGGTCATGACACTCACCTCGGCGTCCAAGGTCATGAAGGCTTGGACCAGGTTGTAGGTAAACGAGTCGTAGTTGTCGATCATCAACACGTGGTGGTTCATAGACCCTCCTTTGCCAGTGCGAAGGCCGCTTCGAGCGCCGCCGCTTTGGACAGGACTTCTTCGTATTCGCGCGCCGGGTCGCTGTCGGCGACGATTCCCGCACCCGCCTGGTAGCTGTATCCACCCTCTCCCAACACCATCGTGCGGATCGTGATGGCCTGGTCCATCGAGCCGCCATGGCCGAAGTACCCGACAGAACCGGAATAGAGACCCCGGGACACCGGCTCCAGCTCGTCAATCAGCTCGATGGCCCGCAGCTTCGGCGCTCCAGACACCGTTCCTGCGGGGAACGTGGCGCGAAAGAGATCCAGAGCGTCGAGGCCGGGACGCATCTCACCGGTGACACCGCTCACCATGTGCATGACGTGGCTGTAACGTTCGATGATGCGGTACGGATCGACCTTGATCGAGCCCGCCACAGCCGTACGGCCAAGATCGTTACGCGCCAGGTCCACGAGCATCACATGCTCGGCGGCCTCCTTGGGGTCGGCCAGGAGCTGGCGCTCCAGGAGCTTGTCGTGTTCGTCGTTGTCACCTCGCGGGCGAGTACCGGCGATCGGTCGAAGCTCGGCTCTCGCGCCGCTGAGTTTGGCGAGCGCCTCGGGCGAGGAGCCGACCACCTGGCGATCCCCGAAATCGACGAAGTACATGTACGGCGATGGATTGAGAAGCCGGAGTGCCCGGTATGCGGCGAAGGGCTGGACAGAAGTCCTGCCCGCGAAGTTGATCGAGAGGACCAGTTGATAGACGTCGCCGGCAGTGATGTGACGCTTCACCGTCTCGACGCCGGAAATGAACTGATCCTTCGACATGCTCAGAGTTGGCGGCTCGTGCCCTCTCGAACCGTTCCGTACCTCGACGGGACCACGCAAAACTCTGATCACTTCCCGGCGGAGCGCTTCTCGGTCGGATTCTGCTCCCGCATGGAGGACCGCGACGCGCCGGGTCAGGTGATCGAAGACCAGGATCGACTCGGTCGCCATGTAGGCGGCTTCGGGCTGTGTCGATACGTGCGGCGCCTGCGGCAACGGATAGAACCGCCGAACCAGGTCGAATGCCGCTACACCAACGAGACCTCCTGAGAAGGGCTGATCCGACATGAAGGGGCCACACTGCGGTGCCCTCTCGAGTGCAATCCTCAGACCACCGAGCGGTTCACTCGAAACGAGTTCGCCGCCGACGCGCACGCCCTCAGGCTCGACGGCGATATGAAGCGTCTCACCGAAACCGATGAACGAATACCGACCTTGATGCCCTCCCTCCACGCTCTCGAGCAGGTAGCGGGGACCCAACGGCTCCAACCGCAGATATGCCGAGACCGGTGTGTGCAGGTCGGCTGCGATGTCGAATGGTGTCTGCATCTCTCCTCGATCCTTTGAGATGTGAGGAGCGTCTGATGCATCAGAAAACCCACCTCACGTTCCTCGGAGGTGGGCTGGTGTGTTCTGTGTTCGGACAGGCCTGGTATCGCCACCTCTTATCGGGGCGACCACCACCACTGCTGTGTTGAAAGCGTGTTTGTACGGCTCATCGAGGGCGTGATGCTACCGGGAGATCGGACCAGGGACAAGCGATTGTTCGGTTTTGGGTAATGCCGGCGTTCCCCTCGCCCGCATCCGCACAGGCTCGCGCCGGCGGCTCACCGAAGATTCATCGGGTCAGCGAGGACCGGCTTCCGATCCAAGTTGCTTCGGGTCATCCTGTGTTGCGGAGGCCGGCTGCGATGCCGTTGACCGTGAGCAGCAGCGCTCGTCGCAGGACCGAGTCATCGCCATCTGCGTTCCGTGAACGCACCAGCAAGTTCACTTGGAGGTGGTGAAGCGGTTGCAGATAGGTGTCTCGGACTCGCAGGGTACGTTGGAGAACGGGGTTGACTTCGAGCAGCGTGCGTTCGCCCGTGATGGCGAGAACCTCGTCGATCGTTCGATGGTATTCCGCTTCGATGGTGTCGAACAGGTGGTAATGGTCCGTGGCGACGAGAGCCTGTACGTACCGTTTGGCGATTCCGAGATCCGTCTTGGCGAGGGTCATCTCGACATTCGACATGAAGGTCCGAAAGAACGACCAGTTTTCATACATCTCACCGATCGTTGCCCCATGCCCTGCATGACGGGCGGCGGCGAGTCCCGATCCAACCCCGAACCATCCCGGGATGATCTGGCGTGACTGAGTCCAGCCGAACACCCAGGGGATCGCCCTGAGATCATCCAGTGACCCGGTGCCGTTGGGACGCCGTGATGGCCGTGAACCGATGTTGAGAGCCCCCAACTCGTCGACAGGAGTCGCAGAGAGGAAGTACTCGACGAGCCCCGGATCCCCGATCAGATCACGATACGTTGCGTAGGCGGCATCGCTCACCGCATCCATGGTTTCGTGCCATCGAGCGAGCTGTTCTTCGGGTTGACGCGGCGACTGATGCAGCAGCGATGCTTCGATGACCGCGGACAGGGCCAGCTCCAGATTGCGTGCGGCCAGCTCGGGAAGGCCGTACTTGTCGGCGATCACCTCGCCCTGTTCGGTGATCTTGATAGGCCCATCAACGGTCCCGAACGGCTGGGCGAGGATCGCCTCATGCGTCGGTCCGCCACCTCGACCGATCGTGCCGCCGCGCCCGTGGAACAGCCGGAGTACGACACCGTGCTTTCTGGCGACGTCGCGCAGCTGCTGCTGCGCCTTGTAGATCTCCCACTGAGATGTGGTGATGCCACCAGCCTTGTTCGAATCCGAGTAGCCGAGCATCACTTCTTGGATGCCACCCCGAAGGCGGACGATCTCTCGATATGGCTTGACGCTCAGGAGGCGGTCGAACAGGTCCCCTGCCATCTGAAGCTCTTCGGTGGTCTCGAGCAGCGGCACGAAACCAAGCTCGGCGATGTGCCCGGGCACATCGATGAGTCCCACCTCGCGAGCCAGGACGGCAGCGGCGAGGACATCGTCGACGTCACGAGTCATCGAGATGATGTAGCTCTCGATGAGCTCGGTTCCGTACCGCTCCTTGACACGACCGATGGTTCGGAACACATCGAGAGTGGCTGCCGTCTCCTCGCTCACCGCCGCAGCGGTGGTGGTCATCGGCCGTCGGCCCTCCAGCTCCTCGGCCAGCTTCTCGGTTCGACCGGCGGCGTCGAGCTCGTCGTAGGGGACCTCGAGCCGGTCGAACAGTTCGGCGATCGCCTGGTGGTGTTTCGCGGCGAGCTGGCGGATGTCCATGGTCGCCAGATGAAACCCGAAAGTCGCGGCCGTGCGCGTCAGCCGGGCAACCATGCCTGCGGCCACCAATCCGCCCCGGTTCGCTACGAGCGATCGGTGGATCAGAGCGAGTTCCTCGAGTACCTCACCGATGGTGCCATAACCCTTGCCGGGCATGTGCCGGGAGCCCGAAGCCATACGCTCCCTGGTGTTGACGAGCCGCTGGTGGATGTAGGCCAACTTGAGCCGATACGGCTCCTCCGCGTTGAGGACACCGAACCGCTCGAACACCCTTGGTAGCAGCGATCGGTCCACCTCGAGGCTCGCAAGCAACTCATCGCTGACACAACGAATCTTCGACGACGTCGACAGATCCCCGGCCAATGCCTCGACCGCTCCAATGAGGTTGCGCATCGCGTGATCGTGCTGAGCCGCCAACACATCGTCGGTGACGGCCGCCGTCACGAACGGGTTTCCATCGCGGTCGCCACCCACCCACGTGCCGAATCGGATCGGCGTGTGATCGATCGCGACGTCGATCCCGAGACGCATCATCTCGGTGGCATACCCGTCGAGGACCTCCGGCACAGACCCTCTGAACAGCTCGTCGAGGTAGTAGATCACCGACGCTGCTTCGTCCCTGGGATCTGGACGATCCCGGCGAAGCTCGTCCGTCTGCCAGATGAGGTCGATCAGCTCGGCGAGGCGACGGTCGATTCGACGCTTGTCTGCCTCCGTGGAGCGCGTATCAAGACGCTCGTCGAGCAGCTCGGCGACCGCGTTGAGCTTGGTGAGGATCGAACGCCGAGAGGCCTCTGTCGGATGAGCCGTGAACACCGGACGCAGCTCCAGCCGCTCCAGCATCCGCTTGATCTCCACTCTGTCCAACCCGGCAGCGTCGACCTGGTCGACCGTGCTCTCCAACCAGCCCCGCTGCCGTCGGGTACGAGCAGCCAACTCGTCGAGTCGGTGCGTCTGCTCAGCCACGTTGGCAAGATAGAAATAGGCGGTGAACGCCCTCACCAGTGTGCTCAGCGTTGCCAGGTCGAGGCCGCCGAGCAGTGCGTCGAGTGCATCGTCCCCGGTCGTCCCCGAGTCGCGCAATCCCCTCGTGACCGCCCGTACGTCCTCGACGAGATCGAGCAGGTCGGGGCCCTCCTGACGGACCAACGAATCCCCCAGCTGGTTTCCCAGCCGTCGAATATCCGCTCGTAACGCCGCATCTCGCTTGTGAAGGTCCACCACACGAGCGTACCAATGGCCTGTCATGGCGCCTAGTCCACCACCGCACCTTCACGCGCAACGGTGTCTGCGCAGGCGCCATCCGGGCGATCTTTGTTCACGGCACCGCGGGACTCTGGGGTCTGATCGCCGTCGGCCTGTTCACAGGTGATGCGCCGTTGCCGATCCAGTTCGCCGGAGCATTGGCGATCATGGTGTGGGCGTTTGCTACATCCTTCGCTGTGCTCAAGGCGATCGACAAGATCATCGGCATCCGTGTCACAGCGGCGGAGGAATTGATCGGGTTCGACCACTCAGAGCATGGCGGCTCTGCCTGCCCGGAGTTCATCTTCCAGGAGCAGGTCACAAACGTGACAGACTTCTGATGGACGGATAGAGCCTCCTCCGATCGTCACGGAGGCTCCCTCAGCGCCTCACGGCGTGTCACCACGCCGGGTAGATGTCCAGAACGGTCCGTTGCCCTTTCCGAGTAGGCCGGGCACAGATGGTTCTGGAGACACATGTGATGTCGCGAAAACAGGTATGTTGCCTCTCAAGTGGCTGCACATCCTGACCCTCGAGTTTCGGAGAGGAGGCCGGCGGTCTATTCCTGCGGCCGCTCGCCGGCAACGCTGCTCGACCGGCCGACAGGCAGATCGATGGCGAACGCCCAACTCGCCTCGGCCCGTTCGAATCGGAGCGAACCTCCCGCCGCCACCGTCAGGGTGTGGGCGTAGGTGATACCAAGCCGGTCGCCCATCTCTGGTGGCATCACTTCGGAATGGGCCAGAAGGCTCCACGTTTGACCGAGGGGTGTCCCTGAGTCGATGTCGGGTCCGGGGCCTCGATCACACAAGCGGAGGCAGACCGCCGCGTCGACGGACCGGACCGAGATGGTGACGGGCGGCGTCCCGTACCTTCGGCTGTTGTCGATGAGCTCGTAGAGGGCGCTCGTGAGAGGAAGGGGATCACAACGAACCACCAAGCCTCGCTCCCCTTCAATGGCCACTATTGACTCCAGGCCGGGTCTGGCGGCAAGCAAGTAGGTGTCGATCAGCTCTCCGATCGTGACCGTCACCACCGACCGCTGAGGATCTCGCTGCAGACGTAGCACCGAACTGATCCGGTCCAAGAGCTGCTCGATCCGAGCGCCGGCGTCCCAGATCGCCATGGCGGCCTCCCGCAAGTCTGCACCTTCCAACTCTCCCCTTGCGATCAACTCCGAATACGCCACGATCGGCGACAGCGGGGTCCTGAACTGATGATTGGCCGACTCCATGAACCGCCGGTGCAGCTCACCCGCCAACACCTGACTGGTTACGTCCTCGGCGTAGACCATCAACAGCGACGGCTCTTCCATCACCCGACGCAACGACACCCCGATTCGCAAGAAAGTCTCCCTGCCGGTGGCCGAAGGCGCCACGTACAGCGACGGCGGCCCCGCATCCCCTGACGCCACCATCCCCGCCAGCACCTCCCCCAACCTCTGACCGGGAACTGTCGACCCGCCAAAGCGAGTGATCGTCGTATGGCCGGCGTCGGCGAGCCCGAAGCGTCGCGCCGTCTCGTTGGCGAACAAGCAACGCAGCGAGTCACCACCGTACAAGGCGAAACCGATCGGCGCCTCTTCGGCGATCCCGGCCGCAAGCGTCCTCGCCCGAGTCGACTCCCTCTGCCAATACTCGGACAAGGCCCGCCCCCAAACCAGCAACCCGATGAACGATAGGAACACCCCCAACCTGACCACGCTGGTGACGGTTACATCGTCAGCTCCCGCGATCACACCCACGTACACCAACACGGCAGCAATCGCCAGCCAGATTATCCGTCGAACCGGGCTGGTCACCGCATCCCAGACAACCACGATCAGCATCGAGAAGAAGAACGGGCTCTCGGTGCCTCCATCCAACGCAACTATCAGACCCACCAGCGCCAGCGAGCCCACACCACGAACCAGATATATCCCGCCTTTACGAACTAACGCCATCCGATCGGCGAGGGTGTCCAACCCCGTTCGCCACACCAGCAGAATGCCGGCGACCACCAGCGCACCGACCGGGCGCAGCACGTCACCAAACATGGCAAGCGCCAGCACATGGACCGCGACAATCGGTCCAACCGGGTCAAAACTCTCAAACCATGTCTGCCACCGTGGAATCCGGGTTTCGATCAAGGGAATACCATCATCTGGATTCATCCTCATTCCATCTGGTCCGCTACACCCCCAATACCTCTCCCGATACATCTCGGGTGAGCGCCCGGCCCGCACCACCCAGCCACCTCGCCCTCGCCACAGCCCAACCGGAGCGAACGATTTCGCAACCCCACAACGTCTCAGAAAGACGAACCGGTTCGGTAATGGCAGATGCTCACGGGCTAGAAGCCCGTTGAGCACTTCATGTCACGCATCTCGGCGACCGTGCCGCCATTCACGCCGCTCTCGATCCCGCCAGTACGACACGGGTAGTGACGGAATCAGCGGCCTTGCGACTGACGTGCACGGCCACCGATCTACGCACCGGCACCGCTCAACAGACCCCTGGCTTGGGGCGGACGCTGCGCAGCCGAATCCCCCGGAGACGGCGGCAAGCTGTCAGCCCACTTGCTCAGTTCGCGGTGTTACCGGACCTCGGATCAGCTCATGTCGCTGATCGATGCCAAAGCGGGGAGAGCGGTGGCAAGGACGCTTGCCAGCGCCAGAACGAGCACGATGATACGACGGCGCATTGAGGGACCTCCTTGAGCCCGACTGCTGTTTCAGCGTCGAGTATGCGGAAAGCCCGTCTCTCAGATATCTCACGCGCTAGCGCCGGCCGGCCGAACCTTCCGTCATGACGCGCGAGGCCTTTGCCCCCGAGTGGCGAGGCGGTGGCCGGCGTTGCATAGAGCGGCCAGGTCACGGCCCACCGTTGAAGCGCTTACATTCAGCACTCCGGCCAACTGGTCCATTGAGGGCACGGCACCTTGGTCGTTGGCCTCGGTCATCAAGCGCCACAGTCGGCGGCGGCGACGGTCGATGGGGGAAGATACTTCTTCATCCTCGGGGTCCGTGACCGTCCATGTGACCTGCCGCAACTCGTCGTCGCCCAGGGCCCGGCCGATCGGAGTCCCGGCTGCCGGAAGCAGCACCTCAACGGTGTGCGGGGAGAACTGATTCCGCGCCGCCACGATCTCCCTGTGTTCGGGGACTCGCTCCAGGGCGCCTTCACGCTCTTCCGCCGGAAGTCCTTGGAGCGTCGCGTCGAGCAGCCTATGTGCCTCTGCTGCAGCACGACGGGCCTCTTGGCGTTCTCCGGCAGCCCTTGCGGCAACGGCATGACGGTGGTGGATCAAGTGGACGCGCTCGACCCCCGGCACGAGCTGCTCGACCGCTTGGCGAGTGACGGCAAGTGCTTCCTCCACATGCCCGGCGGCCAGCAGCGTGGCCCCGCGAATTGAGAGCAGCTCTACTGCCAGGGGCACAAGCCCTATCTCCACGCACAGCCGATCTGCCCGATCGAGAGCGACGAGAGCATCCTGGTGGTTGCCTGTGGTCAGGTGAAGGAGGGCAAGAGAGCGGAGGTGTTGGCCTTCGAGGAAGCGGTTTCCGGTCCCGGTGAGGGTCCGGAAGCTGTCTTCGAGCAGCCTCTCGGCCTCAGCAGGTCGGTCTTGGAGGAGGGCAACCCCCGCCAGGACCTCCATGCACTGCGCCTGGCGGGCCCGGTCCCCGATGTTCAAGAAGTGGGTCATTGCCCTCTGAGCGTCGGCCATGGCACGCCGGGAGTCACCGAGGAGGCTCTGGCGCACCGAGGCGGCGTTGACGCGGACCATCGCCTCCCCCCGAAGGTCGCCGAGTTCGGCGAAAATTCGCGCCGCTTGCTCATACCCGGAAAGGGCGTCTGCCACTTGACCGAGGAAGTAGTGCAGGTTGCTCTGATTCACCCGGTTGACTCCCTCCCCGTGCCGGTAGCCGATCTTCTGGCAGATCTCGATTGTCCGCCCGTAGTGGACAAGAGACCCGTCGGTGTCTCCCAGCTGACGAAGCGCTCGCGCCTTGCCGCCAAACACCTCGGCCTCTCCGCGCAGATCGCCCAGCTTCTCGAAGAGAGCGAGCGCACGTTCGAGGTGAGGGAGCGCCTCAGTCGACCGTTGCACTTCCACCAAAGTGCTACCCAACTCGGTATGGGCTTCGGCTCGCCGCCGGTCGTCGCCCCTCGCTGCCGCCACTGCCGCCTCGAGCTGGGACACCGCCTCCAAGGGATGCCCTGACCAACGTTGGCAGGTGCCAAGCGCCACCAGAGCCGCCGCCAACGCGCCTCGATCCCCCCGGCGACGCTCCACCTTCACCGACCGGCGCGCCGATTCCTCGGCCTCGGCGAAGCGTCCGGTGTGAGCGAGAAGCCAGGCCCTGCGCCGCTCGAGGTCGCCCCACAGGGAAGGCCTCGCCTCGACGAACGTCGCCATCTGCTCGATCACTTCGGCCTGTTCACTCCGACGCCCCAGCACGCTGAGGACGGCCTCGAGATGTCCCGCCAGCCGATACCGGTCCCCCGGCAACCACTTCGCGTTCGCGGCCGCTTCCTGGGCTGCCTGAAAGTGCTGACGGGCCGTCGCAAAGGCGTGGAGCTCCTCGGCCCGAATACCCGCTTCGAGCAGGAAGTGGGCGGCCCGCTCGGGAATCCCGCCCTCCCGATAGTGGTAGCCGATGGCGTCCACGTCTTCCGCGTCGATGTCGACCAGCGCCGCCGCCACCCGCCGGTGCAGCTCCACCCGATGGCCCTCGTCGAGGCTCTCATATACGACCTCGCGCACCAGATCGTGGGATACCCGGTAGCGGCTGTCGCCTTCCTCTCGGATAAGACCACGATGAATGAGATCGTCCATGGCATCCAAGACAGACGCCCGTGGAAGCCCGACAACAGCTGCCAGCATCGCCAGATCGACAGCGCCGCCGCACACGGCGGCGACCTTGAACACCGTATGAGCATGCTCGCCGAGTAAGGATATGCGGGCGTCGATCACCGACCTGACCCGTGGCGCGACTGCAATGGTCCGACCGGTGAGTTCTCGCTCGAGTACTCCGCCCGGATCACGGCCAACTTCGAACAGACCCTGATCGCGCAGAGCCAACAGAGTCTCCAACGTGAATAGAACGTTTCCTCCGGTCCGCCGATGCAGGCGGGCCGCCACCACCGGCTCCATACTCGTCAAACCCAGAATGGCTTTCACCATGTCGCCCAGTTCGAACACCGACAGGGGAGACAGCACGACCCGACCAAGACCGGCGACACGATCCAGGTCACGAAGCACATCCCACACTTCCGGATCGCCTCGACCCTCTTCGCTTCGATAGAGCAGCAGCACGAGGATTCGGGAATCGGCAAGCCGGGGTCCGAGCTGGGTGAGGACACCAAGCGTGTCCTGGTCGGCCCAGTGCACGTCGTCGACGATCACGAGGTGAGGAGCGATCCTGCCCAACGCTCCAAGCGTCAACACGAGCGCCTCCTGCATCCGTGTCGACTCCTCTGCCGGGCGAAGTGGAGTAGACGCGGATGACAGGAGGTTCTGCTTCCCCAGACGGGGCGCGAGCCGCATCGCCTCGGTCAACCAGACTGGTTCGAGTTGCTCAGAGAGCTGTTCGGCCCGGAGTGGACTGATCGACTCCAACACCTCGACGAGTGGGCCGAACGGACGCAACGTCCCCTGGACACAGGTTCCCCAACTGACCTCGAATCCACGCCAACGAGCCGCGTCCGCCGTCTCCAGCGCCAGCCGGGTCTTGCCGATTCCGGGTTCCCCCTCCACCAATACGACCCCGCCCGGCCCGGCCAACACCCGTTCCAGATGGCTGATGAGGCTGCGCCGTTCCTCTTCTCGTCCGACAAAGGGAATGCCCGACCGGCTCCCCAGAAGCGTCGCGCGCTCCTCCCCCTGCAACGGCCGAATTGCAGCACGACGCTGCCGGAGAATGCGCCGGTACAACTCGACAGTGGGCTCAGAAGGCTCCGTGCCCAGCTCCTCGGCCAACACCGACCGGCACCGTTCGAACTGCTGGACGGCGTCGCTGGTCCGCCCGAGCAAGAAGCAGAGGCGCATGACCTCCTGGTGCGCCTCTTCTCTGAGCGGATCGTGGTGGGTGAGTCGTCGCGCGTGGGCCAGCGCCTCCTCATAGGCACCCTGGGCCTTGGTCACCTCGACGAGACGGCTGAGGGCCACCAGGTAGCGCTGGCGGTAGTGATCCTGTTCGACCATCACCCAGTTGTCGAAAAACCCGGCCAGGAAGTCGCCTCGATACAGTTCCACACAGGCACGCAGGGCAGCAGCGTCACCGGCGCGCCCAAGCTGGGTGTCACGGCGAGAGATCTCCAGCGAATCGAAGAGGTGATCGAACTCCTCGACGTCCAACCAGTACGGTGTGGTGGTATCGAAGGCGAGCGTGTCGGCGGTGGTCGTCAAATGCGAAGCCGAACCATCGCTCACCGTATCCTGAATCTGCCACAAGGTATGGCTGAGGCGGCGCCGAGCCCTCCCCTCGGGGAGGTCGGGCCAGAAAGAACCGGCCAGCAAGTCACGCTGCAAAGGTCGGCCCCGATGCATCACCAGGTGAGCGAACAGCGAGCGTCCGACACGCGACGCGATGGGCGGTAACGCCTTGCCGGCACGTTCCATGAAGAAGCCTCCGAACAGGTACACCCGCAGTGGCTCCATTACACGCATCCAGGCCGTCAACCGATCCGCACCCTGAACGGGTGCAGGCTTCATGGGCACTCTAATAGCGACGCGAGGCGAACGCCGGGCGGCCCGATGACATACCGCCTGCCAGACCTCGAGCCAGGAACGCCGAGTGACCGGTTGAGGATGTTGCGATCGCCCCTCTGCACGGCTCCCACCGGTCGTTGCCCCGAGCAACGACGCCGCTTGCGGCGCCTGTGGAATCCATGAACAAAAGTGACCGTTCTCCCGACTTGGCCATCAAGACGATGTCTAGGCTTCGCGGTCGAGCTACCTGGGAGGGGCAGATCGTGAAACGCACCTCGATCATCTTGTTCTTGACATTCCTTCTCGTCATCTCCGGGGCCACTGTGGCGGCGGGAAAGCCATCCTCCGATCAACCGCCCGGCAACGGTGCGGTGACGATCGTTCGCGACGATTACGGCGTCCCACACGTATACGGGTCCACGATCGAATCGCTCTTCTACGGAGTCGGCTACGCCCAGGCACAAGACCGCCTCTGGCAAGCGGACATCCTCCGGCGTATCGGGACCGGAACTCTGGCCGAGTTCTTCGGCCCTGCATCCGTGGCAGGCGACATCCAGTCCCGGAAACTGTTCGGCCCGGCCGAACGGCGCGCAGCCCTCTACGCCGGAGCATCACCCGACGCTCAAGCGATGTTGCAGGCGTTTGCCGACGGGATGAACGCCTGGATCGATGAGGCGACCGCCAACGGTCAACTCCCGGTCGAATATGGCGCCTTCGGGCTGGCTCCGCGCCCATGGACCGTCGATGATTCGATCGGCACGTTCATGCTCCTCGCAAGCCAGTTCGGCTGGTTCGGCGGCGAAGAGCTGGACAATGCCCAGATGCTCGGCGATCTCGTGGCCACCCACGGCCCGTCGGAAGGGGCAGCGATGTTCGCCGATACACACTGGTCACACGACCCGGACGCTCCCACCACCGCGCCCGCCACTGGAGCGATCGGCACGGTCCGACACGGCGCCGGACCTCACGCCGAGTTGCCACACGGGATCGATACGGCCACCGCCGAGTTCGAAGCCGGCCGAAAGGCTTTGAGGAACAACCTCGACATGGCAGGGATACATCCTGGACCGGCTTCCAACGCCATCGTGCTGGCGCCCAAGCTGACCACAGACGGCCACGCACTTCTGTTCGGCGGACCGCAGATGGGCTACTCGGTCCCGCAGATCAACCACGAGATCGGCATCCACGGGGCCGGATTCGACGTGACCGGGATGGAGATTGCCGGCTGGCCGGGTACACCCATCGGAGTGGGCCGCGACTACGCCTGGACCCTCACCTCGGGATTCACCGACAACACCGACATCTACATGGAGACGGTGAACGGGGCCGGTCAATACCTGTTCGATGGTGATTGGCTGGATTACGACTGCCGCACCGAAACGATCAACGTGCGTGTCTCTTTATCGGTCGACACCGAGATATGTGAATCGATCCATGGTCCGGTGATGGGAACGGCTCCCGGTCTGGCGTTCACGCTCAAGACCCCCACCCGTGGGGAAGAGATGAACAGTCTCGAGGCGTGGACCAACCTGGGACGGGCCCGATCGATCGGCGACTTCGAGGAGTCGCTTACGAACATCGCCTACAACTTCAATGTTCTCTACGCCGATGCCCGCGGCAACATCGCCTACTGGCACATCGGGTCTATCCCGATCCGGGCCG
Source organism: Gammaproteobacteria bacterium (assembly GCA_011682695.1). Classification (NCBI taxonomy): domain Bacteria; kingdom Pseudomonadati; phylum Pseudomonadota; class Gammaproteobacteria; species Gammaproteobacteria bacterium. The sequence continues at coordinate 16,492 of JAACED010000023.1, read as the reverse complement.
ACGGTGACGACCCCTGGCTGCCCCACGACGGCACCGGCGGCGCCGAATGGCAGGGATACGTCCCGTGGGACCAGATGCCCCACGCCTTGAATCCGGAGCGGGGCTGGATGGCCTCATGGAACAACAAGCCCACGCCTGGATGGGAGAACACGGTGGCCGGGTTCGGGACCTTCGGGCCTGTGCATCGAGTCAACACGCTGTTCAACCTGTTGGAACAGATCGAACCGAACAGTGCCGACATGGCAACGCTGAAATCGATCAACAAAACGGCGGGATGGACTACCGACACGCCGTCGGGGAGCGCAAAGACCGTATTCGTCTCGACACTCCTCGATGACCTGCTGGCTCATACGGATACCGGTGCCGACGCCCGGTTGCCCGGGATCGTGGCGATGCTCGACGGATGGGACTGGTCACAGGTCGACGCCAACGACGACGGTGTCTACGACAGCCCATCGGTGGCCGTGTTCAATACCTGGTGGAAGACGCTGGTCACCCAGATCTTCGCGGACGATCTGGGATCTGACCTCAATGGCAACGTGGCCGGCAATCTGATGGCCCGTCTGCTGGAGGATGACCCGGCTGTCCCGCTCCTCTACGACTACCTGAATGGTGAATCCGTAACGGACGCGGTCACCGCCGCTCTGGTCGATACCCTCGACGAGCTGAGTGTCGTGTATGACTCGCCGGACGCCGATACGTGGCTGCAACCGGTAGCCATGATCCATTGGAGTCCTCTCGGCGTAGGAACGGTGCCGGACACCATCTGGATGAACCGGGGCACGTACAACCAGATTGTCCACCTTGGGAGAGGACCGCACATGTACGGCGTCAACGTGATCGCTCCGGGGCAGAGTGGCGACCCCTTCAGCCCCCACTTCTCCGATCAACTGGCCTTGTACACCTCGTGGACGTACAAGCCGATGATCCTGGACCGCCAGGATCTGAGGGGACACACCGAGTCGGTCACCGTGCTGCGCACACCGAGGACCCAGACCTCGATTCGGCATAGGCACGGTCGTAACACCGGGTTCGATGCCGGCGTTGGACGGGCTCTCGTTGCAGCGGATTGACAGGTGCCGGCTGCCGACATCGAAGTGAGGAACGAGCATTCCGGGGCGCCTTGAAGGCGCCCCGGAATGTTTCTTCCCGAGGATCGAGCGCTGATCGGTACGCAGCGAAGCTCAGGTTTGCAGACACCTCGACGCTGAACCGGTCCGCCGTCGGTGCACGGGTGCCTGGACGCTCAGGGCCCGGAGGGCGACCGGCCAGGAGTCCGCCGTCCGCGTAGTGAGGAGAACGGGGGGGTTCTATCATGCGACATGGATCGCCCGGAAGCGTCATCTCTCGGATCGGGTTGGATCGTGCCGCTGTCGGCCACCGTGATGGTCGGATTCGGTGTGATCCTCTACGGATTCTCCGTCTATGTCACCGATCATGCGGCAGGAGGGGAGTTCTCGAAAACCGTTCTGTCGGTCGCGTACGGAGGTTCGGTGTTCGTGGGTGGTCTCCTCGCTCTCCCGGTGGGGCGGTATGCCGACAGGCACGGAGTACGGGCGGTGGTCGGTGTGGGAGCGCTACTCGGTTCCCTGGGTCTGATCGCCTTCTCGATCTCGACCCAGGCATGGCAGGTCATCGTCGCCTGGTGGCTGCTCATCGGACCTGCCCAAGCCATGATCTATTACGAACCGGCCTATGTCGCCATCAACCAGTGGACCCTTGCCCGCAACCGTGCCCGCGTGCTGGCCACCGTCACGCTGATCGGAGGTCTGGCCGGTATCGTGTTCATCCCACTCGCCGAGCGACTGGTGACTCTCCTGGGATGGCGGCCGGCGGTTCTCGTGCTGGCGTTGACGCTGCTCACCGTTGGTGAAGCTACCGCCCTGTTTGCCCTGCCACGACGGAGCCGCGATGCCGGTGAGGCTGCGACAGCGTCCGAGATGGGAATCTCGATCTCGGGCCTTTTTCGGGATCGTAGGTTCGTGCTGTACACGGTGGCGATGGCGGTCACCTTCATGGCCGCCCAGGGGGTCATCGCCCATCGTTTGACCCGTTTCGAAGAGGTCGGCTTCTCTCTGGCAACGGTTGCATTGTGGGCGGCCATCGCTTCGGCGATGAGCCTGCCCGGCCGTTGGATAGCCCCCATGCTGGCGGCACGGTTCGGAGCGACACGGGTCCAGGCAGGTGTCACCCTGATCGTGGCGCTCGGTGTCTTGTTGATGGTGAACGGCACACAGTCGTGGCAGATGGTCGGCCATTTCTCGTTGTTCGGCCTGGCATTCGGTGGGCTTCTCCCACTGCGTGCCATGGTCATGGCCGATTGGTACTCGGGACCCGCCTACGGACGGATCATGGGCACCCAATGGACCATTGCCGTCCTGGTCGGCGCGAGCGGCCCCGCCCTCGTCGGTGTGTTGCGCGACATCACGGGTGATTACCAATCGGCGATCGTGGTGCTCACGGCGCTGCTTCTGGTAGGGATGGTGGCAATCGTGGCCAGCGGCCGGGCGCAACCCGGTAGCACAAGCACACAAGGCCATGTTTCGTAGCGATGGCGCTCGCCCTGTCGAATAACGTCGAGCCGAACTGCCCGATCGAGAACACCCTGCGCGGGCTGCCGGCCGCCGACCATAAGAAGGTTGAACCGGTCCGAGTTCGCCGGAGGCTCTGCTGTCGCTCCGCTTTGGCAGAGACCCGCCCGCCGATCTGAGTCCGGTGAGGCCCTCTTCGGTGCGACGTCGGATCCCCCCTGGACATCTCATGCCAACCGACATATGCTGAGTACTCACTCACTGAGTTCATACTCAACAAGGAGAGGGATGGACGGCCAGGCCGGTACCCGTAGCGAGAGGAAACAGCAGACTCGGTTGTTGCTGATCGAGACGGCCCATGATCTGATGGCCGAGAAGGGCATCATCGCCACCCGCACAATCGATGTGGCGGAACGAGCCGGGGTGGCCCACGGGACGGTGTTCGTGCACTTCTCGACCAGGGAGGACCTGATCGCGGCGGTCGTGGGCGTGTATGCGGGACGGATCGCCAAACGTTCGCACGAGTTGGCCGGCGAGGGAACCACGGTACGCGATGTGCTGACCGCTCACCTCGCGGGACTCGCCGAGGACGAGGCCTTCTATTCCCGTTTGGTGATGGAGGGCCCGCTCCTGCCGCCCTATGCCCGCGCCACGCTGCTGGGAATGCAATCGGCGATCTCTGCCCACCTGGCCAACGTGGCGGAACAGGAGATGGCAGCCGGTGAGATCCGGCGCATGCCTATCTCCCTGCTGTTCAACACTTGGCTGGGTCTTGTCCACCACTACCTCGGAGGCCGGGACCTGTTCGCCCCCGGGCAGTCGGTCGTGGAGCGGTGGGGCCCGACGTTGCTGGATCACTACTTGGGGCTGCTACGTCCCGACGGAGAAGGAGGAGAAGTATGACGACGACCCAATGCATCTCGTGTGGCATGCCGATGAGCAAGCCCGAGGACCACGCCGTAGGCGACCCGACCAAGGACTACTGCCTGCACTGCGCTCGCCCCGACGGCACGATGCGGTCGCGACAGGAGACCCGCGAGGGTTGGACCGCCTTCATGGTGAAGACCCAGGGCATCGACGAGACCGCCGCCCGCCAGGCGGTGGAGGAGATGATGGCCAGGTTGCCGGCCTGGAAGGAGAACTGAGGACATGCCCAAGCTCGACCTGAAGAAGGAGTACCGCCAGTTCTACAACCCTTCCGGAAAGGAAGGCTCGATCGTCGACGTACCCGAGATGCAGTTCCTGATGATCGACGGTTCCGGCGACCCGAACACGTCGACTGCCTACCGGGAGGCCCTCGAGGCTCTCTATGCGATGTCCTACACGCTGAAGTTCCTGAGCAAGAGGACCGAAGGCATCGACTACGTGGTCATGGCTCTCGAGGGCCTGTGGTGGACCGACGACATGGCCGAGTTCTCGATGGATAACAAGACGGCGTGGAAATGGACGTCGATGATGATGCAACCCGATCACATCACCGTCGCCCACTTCGAAACTGCGATCGAAGAGGTGCGCCACAAGAAAGACCCACCGGCCCTCGACAGGATGCGGTTCGAGTCGTTCCGAGAGGGCCTCTCTGTCCAGATCATGCACATTGGCCCCTATGCCGAGGAGGGCCCTACCATCGCACGGCTCCACCAGTTCGCCGCCGATCACCGCTACCGGTTGCGGGGCAAACACCATGAGATCTACCTGAGCGATCCGCGCCGGACCGCACCCGACAGGCTGCGGACGGTGATCAGGCAACCCGTGGAGGTGGTGTCCGAGTAAGCAACCGAGATGAAACCAGACTCGAAATCGCCGAAAGGCCCGTCTGGGTTCCCGCCGTGGGCCGGGTGGGGTGTCAGGGGGTGATGTCGAGGGTGTGGATGATGGTGGGAATGGTGTAGGTGGCGGTCATAGCTTGGGCGCCCGCGGGGATATCGAGGTCGGGGTCGGGTTCGAGCAGTGTGCTGGTTTCGGCGATGAGGTGTCCTCGGGTGTCGAGGGTGATGGTGTCCCGTGTCCGGAAGGTGCCGTTACAGGTGACGGCGAGCGTGACAGGCATCCCCGCGTGCACAATCGCAGGTGTTCGCAAGGCCACAGTCCATTTCGTCCATCGACAGTGTGCGCGGGTGGTATATTGAACTGCGGTGATCGTTTCCGGTACTACACATGGCATCGACATATCTGGTCAGCAACCACGGCCACGGGCACCTCGCCAGGGAAGGGCAGACCGCCGTCACGGTTTCGGAGCACATCAGGCCCCCCACGCACAAGGGCGGGACGATCTACCCGGGAACCAGAAGGCGCTGTTCGGCGAATACACGGACGAGCGAGTTACTGCGATGACCCCCATGACAACCTTCCGGTGATCCGAACCCGGACATCACGGGCTGGTACTGGGGTCAGTGGAGGTCACGCTCCGGCAAGCCTCGACGTCTGAGATGGAGGCATGAATGAAGACGATGATCGTGCTTGTAGTGGCTGTGGCGACACTGGTGGGGTTCTCGGCTGCGGCTGTCGGTACGACCGCACCGGCGAGTGTCGCCGATCAGAGGGTGGCAGTGTTGGGGTCCGCGGCGGCGGGTGAGGGGTTGGAGTCACAGGCCGGGATCCTTGCCGACGGGGAGGTGACGTTCACCGAGTATGGGCAGGCTGTGCAAGCCACGGTCGATTGCCTCGAGGCTGTCGGGTACGAGGCCCACGCCGACCTGGCACCCGGAGCCGGCGGGTTCTCGATCACCATCGCGAGTCCAGGGTCCCCGCAGGTCGATGCCGCTCAGGAGGCGATGGCTCCTCTCGACGCCGCCTACGATGCCTGTGACAGGCAGTACAAGCGACTCGTCGAGGGCGTGTACCGGACCGGTTCGGCGAAATGATCCTGTCTGCCCTTCCGGACGGCCGCATCTCAGGCCGGCGTCTGCTATTGGAACGCAGGAAAGCCGGTCGGCCTGCAAGGCGCCTCGTACTGGTGCTGGGTGTGATACTGGTGGCTTCGGCCTGTCAGGGGGCCGTACCGTCCGACCCTCAGGCCGTGCATTCCTGCGATCGGCTGGTCGATGTAGCGATGGCTTCGGCTGAAACTCTCATCACCGCCAGCGCTGACCTCACCCAAGCCGACTTCGATGGCGCAACTCCGCCCGCCGTGATGGTGCAGCGACAGTATCGGGACCGAACCGACGCCATCAGACGGCGCACCCTTCAACTGGGATGCGACAACCAGGCCCTCCTCGATACGTACCGCACGCGAGTTCTCGACCTTACCCCCAAGACCGACGGAGGTCTCCCCGCACAACAACTCGCCCTCCTGCTTCCACCATTCAGAACAACTGCACCCTGATAGACGGAACACGAGGCAGGAGCGAGGACGAAGGGAACAGAAGGCTCGCCCTCCGCGAAGCGGTGGGAAGCCTCCCCTCCATGTGTCGGACTCGCCCACCAAACGATCTGATCAACGGCCGGATCCGACTCATCGATCCCGACCAACTCGAGGAGGTGAGCCGAGCATTCGGGCCGGCAATCGGCTAGAAAGAGCCCGGCGAGGCAGGCGCGGCATCACCCATGTTGGCGACGTCCCGGGACGTGACCGGTGCGACGCCGGCTCTCCAAGATGAGAAGTGGGGCAGGAATCCACCTCCTGGACCCGAGGCCGAGAGTTCTGGCAGGACGGCATCACCCAGCGACGCAGTCCTCCTGCCAGAACTCAAGAGACGAATCAGGATGGGACCTTGGAGCCGTCCTTTCAGAGGAGGCGCAGCAATGGAAAACGATCAGGTCGCCCAGGAATCGCAGGTCTCGGAGTCACAAATCGCCGTTCATTGGCGCGAGGAGGAGTACTACTACCCTCCCGCGAAGTTCATCGCTCAAGCGAACGGCGCCGATCCTGCAATCTTCGAGCGATTCGGCGAGGAGCACTTTCCCGAGTGTTTCAAGGAATACGCCGACCTGCTCACCTGGGACACCTACTGGCACACGACGCTGGACACCAGCGACGCGCCGCTTTGGAAGTGGTTCACCGGTGGGAAGCTGAACGCCTCCTACAACTGTGTCGACCGCCACCTGGCGACCAGTCGCAACAAGGCGGCCTTCATCTGGGTGCCCGAGCCAGAGACCGAAGAAACCAACGTGATCACCTACCAGGAGCTCTACAAGCGCATCAACGAGTTCGCCGCTCTCCTGCGCGGCTTCGCTGATGTCAAGGTCGGTGACCGGGTGACGTTCCACCTGCCGATGGTCCCCGAGTTGCCCGTCTCCATGCTCGCCTGCGCCCGTCTCGGCGTCATCCATTCCGAAGTCTTTGGCGGATTCAGCGGCGAGGCCTGTGGAGAGCGTATCGCCGACTCGGAGAGCCACATCCTGGTGACAATGGACGGCTACTACCGCAATGGTGAGCTGATCGACCACAAGGTCAAAGCCGACGAGGCGGTGGCAGCGGCCCGCGAACGCGGTGTCGAAGTCGACAAGGTGCTGGTCTGGCGGCGACATCCCGGCCAGTACGCGTCGAAGAGCCCTATGGTCGAGGGGCGAGACTTCTTCGTCGACCAACTCCTACAGGACTACCGAGGGAAGGTGATCGACCCGGTCTCGATGCCGGCAGAAGCCCCGCTATTCCTCATGTACACGAGCGGCACCACGGCGCGGCCCAAGGGGTGCCAGCACAGCACTGGCGGTTACCTGTCCTACGTCGCCGGCACGTCGAAGTACTACCAGGACATCCACCCCGAGGACACCTACTGGTGCTTTGCGGACATCGGGTGGATCACCGGTCACTCCTACATCGTTTATGGCCCTCTGGCGCTCGGGACGACAAGCGTGCTGTACGAGGGAGCCCCTGCGTATCCGGACGCGGGTCGGCCCTGGCGGATCGCCGAGCGGCTCGGCGTGAACATCTTTCACACCGCCCCAACGACGATCCGGATGCTGCGCAAGCTCGGCCCGGAGGAACCGAAGAAATACGACTACCACTTCAAGCACATGACGACGGTGGGTGAGCCGATCGAGCCCGATGTCTGGCGCTGGTACCACGATGTCGTCGGCAAAGGCGAAGCGGTCATCGTCGACACCTGGTGGCAGACCGAGAACGGCGGCTTCCTCGGCAGCACCCTGCCTGCCCTCCAGCCGATGAAGCCTGGCAGCTGCGGCCCTGGAGTCCTCGGGATCTACCCCGTGATCTACGACGACGACGACAACGCAGTCGAGGCCGGAAGCGGCCGGGCCGGGAACATCTGCATCCGCAACCCGTGGCCCGGCATCTTCCAGACGATCTGGAGACAACCCGACCGATTCGTCGAGACCTACTACGAGAGGTACTGCCGGGACAAAGACAGCAAGGACTGGCGCGACTGGCCGTATCTGGCCGGCGACGCCGCCGTCCAAGCAGCCGACGGCTACTTCCGGATCCTTGGCCGAATTGACGACGTCATCAACGTCGCGGGACACCGGCTGGGGACCAAAGAGCTCGAGTCGGCGAGCATGACCGTCGAGGAGATCGGCGAGGCGGCCGCCGTCCCGGTGATGGATGAGATCCGCGGCCGGGCCGTGGAAATGTACATCTCGTTGAGACCGGGGCTCACTCCGAGCAAAGACATAGAGGCCAAGGTAGCCAAGGCGATTGAGACCAAGATCGGAAAGATCGCGCGACCGAAGAACGTCTGGATAGTCCCGGACATGCCCAAGACCCGCTCCGGAAAGATCATGCGCAGGGTTATCGCTGGAATCTCCAATTTCGCCGATGTCGGGGATACGACAACGTTGTCGAACCCCGAGGTCGTCGAGGACATCCGCCACCATGTCCAGAGTGAGAAGCTGGCCCGTGGCGAGGTTCCGCGCGAGCTGTCGGTGCAGGAAGTAGAAGAGATCAAGGCGTTCGGTCACGCCGAGTAGCTGCGCTCACCGGCCCTGAACACCAGACTCCGAGAAGCCGGTTACGGAGAGCCCGAGGCGTGGAGGCACACGCGTCACCACACGGGCACTGCGCCGACTGCATGTGCCGGAACCACGTGACCGACGGCGGCCACCGCCGTTCTCCGATCCTTCCGACGACGGCACCTGCCCGGCCCTGCTGCCAAGCATGTACCCGCAACCGCTATCGCTCGCAGGGGGTGCCCATGTGAAACGACCTGGCCAGGCAACGGATCCAGGTGTCCTTCCACTCGGATCTTCGGGATCCAGCTCAACCAGCGAGGGAGGTACCAGTTGCGATCCCCGAGCAATGCCATGGCGGCAGGCACCAGGACCGAGCGAACAATGGTCGCGTCCAGAATCACCGCAGCGCCCAGTCGCGATTGGTGGCTTTGGCCATGGAACTCGGCATGGCAAAGGAGAAGCTCGACACAGACCCTGCGAGCGCCGCCGTGTTGATGGACCTGGCCCACCAACATGCCAAACAGGCCATCGTCGAACTACGGGACCTCGCGCGTGACATTCACCGGGTCATCCTCACGGACCGGGGGCTCGATGCCGCCCTCTCGGCGCTGACCGGCCAGTCACCGGTGCGGTGGAGAAACACATCTCATCCATCTTCATGAAGCTCGCCCTGCTCCCGGCTCCAGACGACCACCGCAGAGTGCTGGCGGTTCTGACGTACCTGAAGCGCTGACAAGAACGCAGTCGAACGGTCCGCCCCGACTCGGGGCCGTGTCTCCGATGTCTACGGCCGGCTCACCGGTCTTGCAGGGCATCCTTGATCGACCCGACGATCAGATCCGCTTCGCTGCTCAAGGATCTTCAGACTCCAGGAATCCGCAACAGAGGCCCTTTGCATGTCCTCCGGGTTTCCGCCCGATTCGTCTCGCATCAGAGAAGACCACACGGGTGGCGAAGACACCACACACCAGCTCCATCGACCACCAGGCTCCCTCGGCAGCCGAAGATTGACCTGGCATGGACAGCCGGCGATGGCGGTTAGGTGATAAGTCCGAGTTCACATCGCAGTTCGGCCGCTGCTTCGGCGGCAACGAATACCGGGATAGAGCTAAGTGGTACTTCTCTGTCGACGATCACAGGTCCTTCGAGGGCGTCTCCGCTCCACAGATCGATCCATTGTCCGGCGGGGAGGTACACATCTGTTCTGGAGACGTCGGGTTCGGTGACCGGCGCAACGATCAGGTGACGTCCCAGCCGGTATTGGAGGGGATGGGCCCAGGCTTCCTCGTCTGTCGGGTCGTCGAAGGCGAGTGGCCGCATCAGGGGTAACGCCTCCGAAACGGCGTAGCCTGCCTCTCGGTCGAGGTAGGGAACAAGCCGGTCGCGGAGCCGGGCGTACTGGCGGTAGATGGAGATGACGCGTGATTCGCCGGTTCGGGCGGCGATGTTCCATGGGGTGCGGTCTCGTGACGGGCTGCGGTGTTCGTTGTATTCGGAGTGGTACTGCATGATGGGGCAGAAACAAGCCATCGCCGCCGACCGCAGGTAGAGCTCAGCGCTGGGGATCTCTCCCGAGAACCCGGCGATATCCCACCCCCAGAAGAAGATCCCGGATACGCCTGCCTGCTGGCCGGCGATGATGGCTGCCCGCAACGCCTCCCACGTCGAGTCCTCGTCACCTGCCCAGAAAGCTGGATAGCGGGTGGAGCCGGTGAATCCAGAGCGGCTGAAGGTGATTCCGTCGGAGCGGTATCGCGCCAGGAGGTCGTGGTAGGCAGCCTGGTAGTGGACCGGGTATTCGTTGTTGACCTCAGCTCCGCTGCGTCCGTCGGCATAGCGTAGGTTGTCGCCCCACGGGTGTTCGCCCCCGTCGGTCTTGAACCCGTTGACACCCATTTCCTCGACCAGGTACCGCCTCTTGGCGATCCACCATTCGCGAGCTTCGGGGTTGGTGAAGTCGACAACTACGGCTTGCGGGAACCATCCTCCCTGGTTCAGATACGCCTGGCCGTCGCTGCGTCGCACCGCGTAGCCCCGACGTATCATCACCTCTCGGTCGTGGACGGCCTGACCGGTCAGATCACACCGCCGTTTGAGCAGCGGTACCTGCCACAGCACGACACGGATATCACGTCCGTGGAGGGAGTCGATCATTCCCTGCGGGTCGGGCCATGCCCCGTCTGTCGGATACCGGAAGTCGGCCAGTCGGTGGGGCGACCCGTCGGGATGCGGCTCATAAACGGCGTCACGGAAGATGGCAAAGCCGGCTTCGTCGCTCCACGCTTCAATGACAACCACGCCGACCGGGATGCCATGCTCTTGGCTTCGTTCGACCTCGGTAAGGACACGTTGTTGAGTGTTCCATTCATTGCCGCTCATCCAAGGGCGGAATACCCATGCGGGCGGCGCCACTGCCGGGCCAGTCTGATCGAGGAACTCGGCGAGAACCTGTTGAGGAGTGCCACTGTAAAGGACGAGGCGGAGACGCGGATCGACAGGGTCCAGGTCGGCTTCGATCCACAATCGGCCTGGTTCAGTGGCCCCGACATCGAACCAGGTCCGTCGCGAAGTTGCCACCCATGCTCCCCATCCACCGCTGCTGATGAAGAACGGGATGGGAAGGTAGGTGCGGGAGCCTTCCCATTGCCGTTTGTACGGTTCGAACACTCGGATGTCGAGCCGGTTGCCCCGCTGGTCGATCCGGTCGTAGCGCTCACCAAAACCGATCAGTCGTTCTCTCGGCTGTAGTCGCACCGCGAACCGGACTCGATGTACCCCTTCGCTGCTCCGCAGCCAGGACAGGCTCGCGGTTTCGAGCCTGTCCACTCGCTCCTGGGACGTAAGGGCGGGTTGCAGCGTCAGCTCGGCACCCAAGTTCCCCTTGTCGATCGTCCATCCACCGCCCGTCGCCCATTCGGCGACAGGTGCCCGATGCCACCGTGTGCGAGTCGATCCGTCAGCGGCGATGATCCGGTATCGGAGCACGGCGCCTGCCGCAGGAGCAGTCAGATGTGTGACCCAGCGTCGACGGCCACGCCGGTCGAGTCCGTGGTCGCTCATCTCGACCGATCCACCGTCGCCGAGCTCGACCACTGCCCGGGTCAGGGTGGGGTGGCTGGTGGCCCGGATCTCGACCTGCCGGCCGGCCAATGGCAGCAGCGGAACACGTTGCTCATCGTTCGGATCGTAGGGGTGCCCTCGCCCTTCGGGTCGATGTCGAATCATCGTTTCTGGTTGAGTTCTCGGTACAGGTTCAGGTACATGGCATGTGACCAGAGCAGTGGTGTCGCCACCGGCCCCCACCTCTGCTGCCATTCTTCGAGGTGTTCGGGGTGGAGAAGGTGGGTGCTCACCTGCTCGGGAAGCCACCCATCATCGGTGGCCTGATCCACCACGAATTGCAGCTTGGCTCGAGCCCCATCCCTGTTCCCCACTGCCACCATGTACGATCCGAGGATCGCTGTCAATAGCACCCACTCACCGCCGCCGAAGAAGGTGTCGTGGATGTGACGATGCATCCCATCGTCGACCAGTTGGTTGGATAGCTCGACAACGGTGGCTTGCATCAAGGGGTCCTCCGGTGTGAACAGACCATAAGGGATCGCACAGAACAGGAGGCTGGCGTCGATGTCGCGACCTCCCAACCACTTCACCAGATGGCCATCCAGAGTCCCCTGCTCCCGGACTCGTGTCTCGATGGCAGCGACCACAGTTTCGGCACTGGATCGAACCTCGGCGGACACGCCCGGCCACTGTGCGGCGACCCGCAGCCCGGCGGCGACTGCGGCCAGCGTTGCCACGTGGATCTGGTCACCGTTCTCCTCCCAGCAGTCATAACAGGGGAGATCCCAGAACGCGATCAGGTAGCGGGCGGTTGCCTCGACGGCAAGGGTAAACCGTTCGGCCTCGGCGTCACGTGTTGAGCGTGCGAGGTGGCCGCCCAGCCCCCAAAGCCAGGCACCATATCCATCGAGCTGGTGGTTCCACCATTCGTCACTCGTCTCGTCGCCACCGACCGTGTAGCGGATGTGGAGATACTCGTGTTCCTTGATGCTCTCGCCGGCCTGGTGGCGTCGTACCAGATCGTCGATGCGCTCGACGCGCGCCTCCACGACCCGGCGGCACCAATCGAAGAAGGCGGAGGCACTCTCGAGATGACCGGCCCGGCTCATGGCATCGGCGATGAATGCGCCATCGCGCAGCCAGCTGTAGCCGTACACCTGGAAGTTGGGTGATGCCACGTAGGCACCGGTGGACGCCTGGTTGGCAAGGATGATCTCGACACTCCGTTCGGCGAGGCCGGCCAATCGATCCGAACCGGTCTGCCCCATCCCTTGTCCCGCTTCCGTCATCGGGACCAGCCCGAACGCCGCCACCAGACAGCGGACCAAGAGACGACTCTAGGGATCCGGAACATCAAGAAGCGGCCGGCGTCCTCATCGACGACCTCGAACGGGATTGGCCTGGCGATGCCGATGTCGTCGTCTGGTGTGTCCCACCACACGCCGTCAATGTCGCCGGTGAGCCGCACCCGAACCTCGATGTCCTCGAGCGGCCGGGGAGGCTCGGGATGGCCGGTGTTCCATTCGTCGCTCTCCAACCCCCGCAGGTTCACCAGCTGCAATGACACGACATCGTTGCTGTCGCGGCCGGTGACCCAGAGCGAGTCGAGCCGGGCCCCGGCTCCGTAGCTGTCCAGTTCGGAATGGTTGAGCAGAATCACCTCATTGGTGGGACCGACATGTGTCCAAGCGATATCAGGCCCAGAGGCACCATGGAGAATGGCGGTGTTTCGCACGATGAAGTCGGAATAGCTTCGGAGCACGGCGAACTCACTTGGTTCGAGTCTCCCGTAGTTCGGGTAATAGGCTTCAGTGAGCAGGCCGTCTCCTTCCCCGGCGATGAGATGGAACCCGCCACTGGCGTTGATCACAGCCGAAGCGAGCCGGAACGCTCTGAGCGCTCCTGCGGTGCGACCGTCCACCGGGTGAAACGGACGTAGATACGCGGCGAGGATCACCTGCTTTTCGGGGCGGAGACGACGTGCTTGCCGGACAACCTCGTAGAGATCCCGATAGGTGGAGTTGGGCTCCCATACCTCGACATAGGTCGCAGCGTCCGCGCCGGCTCGCACCATTTCATCCACGGGCCAAGCGTTGACACAGTTGAAGATCGACCCTCCCTCGGGCCGAATTCCCAGCAGCATCGACGCCGCCTCCTCGACAAAACCGGGAAACTCGTCAGCGACATCGACCTCCCGCCAGGAGCCCGAAGCCCGCGACAGCGCCCGCTTGGGGAACCCGTACTGGTCGATGTGGATACCGTCGAAATCGAGTTCGACGACCGCCTGACGATACTGGTCGAGAATCCATGCGCGCCAACCCGAGCCTTCGCTGAAGTCCTGTAGATAGAACACATCCGCCAATTTCAGCGGCTGCTCCGCACCGTCGTACAACAGCCACTCCGGATGTTCCCCACTGAAATCTTCCTCAGCGCCATACAGGGCGCCATAGGCGAGAGCGCTCATGCCACGGCGGTGCACCAGGTCCACTTTCCTACGCACCACCGCATGCGACAGGCGACGACCAAGCGGATCGGTGAACTCCTCAGTCGCCGGCAGGAACGAGTGGTGAGAGGCCATCCAGTCGTAGAACTGAACCACGTTGACATGCAGCTTGAGCAGGTCGTCGGCCCGTCGCTCTGATTCGACCGGCGGCTCGTCGGGGGCGAAATCGGCGAAGAACCCGTAACGGGGCGCCGCCGACCAGTGGCCGGCGACGTCGAAGGCGGTCGTTGCGCGAACCTGCGTCTCCGTGCAGGCCGCGGTCACCTCAACCGCGTACCCCACTGTGCCACCATCAGCCAACCCAACAGGTGGCAAGGTGACCGACACCTCGGCTCCCCCGACACCGTCCCCTCCGATCTCGAGTTGGTGATCGAACCGGGTCACTTCCTCCCCGCCGCAGAAGACCCGACCAACGATCGGCAACGTGCCGGGCTCTACGCCCGACACGCTCACCCACACGCCGACCGTGTCCTGAGGGTGAAACTGGGCTCGGGTAGGCCAGACATCGAGGAGCATCATCGAACGACTCCAACGACGATCATGTCCCAATACTCCAGTCTGGGCACGATGAACTCGACGTAGGCGCCACCGACATCGGACCCGGTCGAATAGGACAGGTCCTCGTAGGCGCCCTGGTCCGTATCCGGCGAGGCGACTTGAACGCCGCTCACCGTTCCTGTTCCGTAGTAGTACTTGACCGTGAAATCTGTTTCAGTAGTCGGTTTCGGCATATCCGCGTTAGGGTCGCGCCATTCGTTGGTTGTTGCGCTCAACAGGTTGAGGAGATGCAGGATGTCGTATCCATCTTTCTCTCTGGCGAAGGTCCAGACAGTTCCGCCAGTCCCGTCGGTGCTAGTTGTGATCGCCGGCAGGTCGATGGTCCGGGTGTTGTCCACAAGGTTTGGGTCGTAAAGGAGATTCGCGTTGGCGACCGCGAAGTCGTAGAGGTCTCGTACCGCTGAGCGCAGCGTTGCGCTCATCTCGACATTCAATGCCGGGAAGTACTCGTTGGACAGCATCTGTAGACCTTCACCGAGTTCGAAGTGGCCCCCGCCACCAGCGGTGAGCAGCGAGTCGAGGAAACGCACTCCCGGATCGTTGAACAGCTTCTGAGGGATCGTGGTCGTCTTGGCGTATTCGTAGTCGAGATACGCCGCGAACACCGTCGGCTTGCCGGTGGTATCCCAGTTACTGTCGAGGATGTCCTTGAGATCCCCGTACGTCGTCTGTCCGAGAGTCTCCCACGCCTCGACGTAGTTGAACTCCAGGTCTGCTGCATCGTGGACGTCGGTGGAGAAGTTGGCGACAGCGTTGAAAGTCAGCTTCTTATCCGGCAGCGCAACTGCGGCCGCGGCGAGAAAATCGCTGATGCCGACGTCATTGTCCAAAAGGTTCCCGGCACAGTCATAGACGGTTCCGACATCGCCGAAGCTGTCGACGTGCCAGCCATCGAACGGGTAGACGTCCATGGCATCCGTTTCCCGATTGAAAATGTAGGTCTGCCAGTCGGTGTCAGCGGGGTTGAACCAGTACATCCGAGGAGTTGCCCAACCCTCCGGAAGGTCGAAACCGGCCTGATCCGTGCAGTTGTTGGCCCACCACATACCCCAGTGGTAGTCGACACCCGAACCGTCTTCTCCATAGCCATCCCAAGCCCCGTAGGCGAGGTTGTAGTTCTGGGCGACCATGTTGTAGTCATGGGCGCCATCGATCTGGTTCGTCACAGTTTCCCCGCTTGTGAACCGTCCTTGGATGTCCTCCCAACTGGCATCCGGTTCGAGCACCGTCCCTGCCAGAGGCACATGGTGCATCCACTGCCAGTCGTAGAACTGGAGGCCATTGACGTGGAAGTCGTTGAGTCGCGCCATCCGGTAGTCGCTCTCGGCAGGGTTCTGGGTCGGATAGTTGGTCATGAACCCGTATCTCGGATAGCGAGCCCAGTCCGACGACACGTCGACTGCTGAAGCGGCGGTGTCCAAGACCACGCCGTTCCCATCGGTGAGCGTGAAGTCGAGCCTGTAGCCGTTGTAGTCGGTTGTGGGCGGATTCCAGATGAACTTGAATATCCCAGTCTGGCCCGGATCCAGCGACAGGAGCTCGGTTTGACTGAGCGCCACCGTCGAACCCTGCTGAGTGAAGTCCACCTGGAGAGTGGCGTCGACAATGGGAATCCCGACCCGGTTGCCGACGGTGACGCTGATCTCCACCGGGTCCCCGGGCGAGTAGCGGGCCTCGTCGGTGGCAACGTTCTGAATGTAACTTCCCTCCTCGTTGCCGTAGAGCCAAGCTTCGCCTTCATCGGTGAGCCGGTAGTGGATCTGGAAGAGGTCGTCGTCGTACCAGGTGTCGGTGACCGAGTCGTGGTAGACGATCACGATCTGCATGTACGCCCAGGATCCCATGACGGGTGTTCCCGTGCTGGCGAACGCCGAGAGCGGAATGACGGCCTCGATTCGACCAGTGTCGGTGTCCCATTGGGGGGCGATGACACTGGTGATGTTGGAGTCCCAGGTCCAGCTCCCCAAGTTGACATAGAAGTGGCTCAAGT
>JAACED010000022.1 GCA_011682695.1 Gammaproteobacteria bacterium | reverse complement strand
CGACGCACCTGCAGGTGCGCCTTCGTTGTGCGGCCTTGCGACCAGACGCCCCTGCCTCGGCATCGACACCCCGAACGTCACCGGCCAAGGCACTGGTGCCTCGACCTGCAACCTTTGCGGCGTTCTGCCGGCCAGGGACGTTGATGGCCAAGGCCCTGGCCGGGAGAAGTGGCAGGAACAGCTATCGGCTGTCGGCTGTCGGCTGTCGGCCGGTCGTGCGCTGGCGGACGGCCTCGTACAGCATCACGCCTGCGGCCATCGCCGCGTTGAGGCTGTCCGCGTCACCGAGCATCGGGATGCGGACCTGCTCATCGGCAGCCGTCATCCAGGTCTCGGACAGGCCGTACTGCTCCGAGCCGATTGCGAGAGCGCTCGGTTTCCGGTAGTCGGCCTCCCAGTGGAGGCGTTCGCCGGCCGGGGTGGCGGCAAACGTCTTTATCTTGCATGCCGTGAGCCACGCAAGGGTGTCGGTGTTCGACGCGACGGCCAGCGGCACCAGGAACAGACATCCCAGCGACGCTCGCACGACGTTCGGATTGAACGGGTCGGTCGCCGGATCGGAGACGATCACTGCGTCGGCGCCGGCGGCATCCGCGGTTCTCAGCATCGTGCCGAGGTTTCCCGGCTTCTCGATCGACTCGACGACCAACACGAGCGGGTTCGGCCCTGGCTCGAGGCGATCCAGTCCCGTCGGGAACTGTCGGGCAAGGCCGATGAGACCTTCTGGCCGATCTCGGTAACTCACTTTACGGAAAGGATCCTCGGCAAACTCGATGAGATGAGCGCCGGCGACCTCCGCGGCCTCGAGGAGGGCGCGCTCGTTGGCGCCGAGGAACAGCGAGGGGCAGTAGGCGACTTCTTCGAGTTCGATTCCGGAGTCGATCGCCCGGGTGAGTTCTCGATATCCCTCGATCGTGAAGAGGCCTTCGGTGTCGCGATGACGTCGGCTACGGAGGCGCACGAGGTGTTTGACGCGCGGGTTCTGGGTCGACGTGATGCGAGGTTCGGTCATGGCTCCAGCTCCAAGCAGACTTCTTCGAGACGTTCGGCTGCCAGATTGGCGTGGATGCCGAGCGGCGCGTCGAAACGCTCGTGCGCCGCCATCGCTCGTATGGCGACATGCCTGCCTTCGGTGTGGCCGGCACTCGTGGCAACGTCGTCGCCGTCGGAACGAAGGTCGCTGATCGGTTTCATCTCACCATTCAAGTCTCGGGCCGCTCGGGAGCGTTGCAGCGGTCCTGGTTACAGACGGTCCACAAACAGACTCTGGAGGGAATGTCCGAGAGGACCCCGTTCATCGTACAGGGACGACTGAGCGAGACCGACACCGTGCGGTTGAAGGATCGTGTCCGAATGCATGAGCACCCACTCTCCGGCGGGTTCGCGATGCAGATAGGCCGTCAAATCCGGGTTGATGTAGAGGAATTGGCGCAGATTCACGATCGAGGAGATTCCATTTCCGCAGTCTGCTGCGACGAGTACCCGTTGCAGCGGTGTGGGTGGCTGTTCATCCACGACGTTGGGTGTCAGGCGGATCCAGGCTGTTGCCGGACCGCGCTCCGCCAGGGAACCTTCGAGGAAACGTATATCGAGAGCGTCGGCGACGAAACTCACGTAGTCCCAGGACAACCCGATGCCGGGGGTGACCTCATCGGGGAGGCGTGGCGGCGCGACGGCTGGGGCCGGCGGCAGATCGAGGCCTTCGTGCCGGCGGATCCTGATGGCGCGTGCCGCCGCCGCCGGGATGCCGTCGACGGTCAGAGAAGCGGCGACGATCTCAACGCGTTTGCCGGACCGAACAACCGCTGCGGTGGCCTCGATGTCCGCAACAGGTACCGGACGCAGGAACTCCGCGGTGAAGCGTGTCGTGAACATTGTCGGCGTGCCGACGCTCTCCATCGCATGGGCCATGAGCGCCGCGGGGGGTCCTCCATGCTGGGCATCCGGGCTCCATGGCCCGGTAGTCAGCTCGGTCGCGCGGAACGTGGTGGCGTCGACTTGCTCGTAGAGGGGTTTCACCATCTCTCCCGACGAAGAACCTCATCCATCGGCCGCCGTCCCCGCCGGAGAGAGCCGGAGCGTTGGTCGGGAGCCGGATGACCGATCGTCACGACACCGATCGGGAAGACCGACTCTGGTATGCCGAGGAGGTCGCGAAGGCCAGGAATCGAATGGACACCGAGGAACCCTGCTCCGAGTCCCTCGTCGACGGCTGCGAGCAGCAGCAGCATCATGGAAGCTCCTGCGTCCACCCACCAATATGGCACCGGCCACTCGATCTCCGTGTCATCGGGGCCTGCCTTGTCCGGTTCGGAGTATCGGCGGTGGTATGCCTCTTCGGATACGCAAACGACGATATGGACCGGTGCTCGGCTGATCCATGGATCGAAGCCCTTGGCAATGTATCCGGATTCTCCGGCGAGATCCGCGATCGCCTGCCTTGTTTCCAGGTCGGTGACCGCGATGAACGACTGGCCCTGCGTGAATCCTGCGCTCGGCGCCTTTGTCGCATAGGCGACGATCCGGTCAACCGCTCGAGGATCGACCGGATCGCCGGTGTAGTTGCGCACCATGCGGCGGTGCCGCACGACGTCAGGGAAGTCCAACGCCTTACAGCTCCTTTACGGCATTGATGATGTCGCTCATGGCCTTCTTCGCATCGGAGAAGAACATGAGCGTGTTGTCCTTGTAGAAGAGGGGGTTGTCGATGCCTGCGAAGCCGGGGGAGAGGCTTCGTTTGACAACGATCGCATGCTTGGCAAGGTCGACATTGAGAATCGGCATCCCGTAGATCGGGCTGGAAGCGTCGTCGCGAGCCGAAGGATTCACGACGTCGTTCGCACCCACGACGAGAGCGACGCTGGTGCGGGGGAAGTCGTCCTCGATCTCGTCGAGAGCAAACAGCTTGTCGTAGGGGACATCGGCTTCTGCGAGCAGGACATTCATGTGCCCCGGCATCCGCCCTGCAACAGGATGGATCGCATAGCGAACCTCGACGCCACGCTCTTCGAGCAGGTCGGCCAACTCACGCAGGTTGTGTTGTGCCTGAGCGACGGCCAGGCCGTATCCCGGCACGACGATGACCGAGTCGGCGTACCCGAGGGTGATTGCCACGTCCTCGGCGGATGCACTGCGCACCGGCTTGTCCTCGTCGCCCGCCGGACCGCCGCCTCCATCGCCACCGAAGGCGGCAAACAGAACGTGGCCGAGGGTACGGTTCATGGCCTTGACCATGATGTTGGTGAGGATCAGCCCGGAAGCACCAACCAGTGCGCCGGAGATGATCAGAGCGTTCTCGCCGATCACAAAACCTGCCAACGCGGCGGCAATCCCCGAGAAGGCATTCAAGAAGGAAATGACGACCGGCATGTCCGCGCCGCCGATGGGAATCACACGAACGATGCCGAGGACCAGCGCCAACGCGAGAAGAATCCACATGACGAGCGAACTCCCGCCGACGATCAGCCACACGACGAGGGTGATGACGACGATCGCAAGGACGGCGTCGCCGACCTTCTGACCCGGGTAACCGAACGGCCGTCCGGGGACGAGGCCCTGGAGCTTCGCATAGGCGACGAAGCTTCCCGACAGGGTGACCCCACCAACCAGGATCGTCAGAGCAACGGTGATTGCCGCACGGTGATCGAAGGCGGGGCTTCCGGACTTCTCGATGAATTCGGCCGCTGCGACCAGGGCAGATGCTCCGCCTCCAAAGCCGTTGAACGCGGCAACGAGCTGTGGCATTGCCGTCATCTCGACCTTCTTGGCGAGGAGGAGCCCGACGCCACCGCCGACGACGAGGCCGGCGACAATCACCCATGGATTGAGCATTTCGTACCGAACCAGGGTGACGACGATCGCCATGAGCATGCCGAACGCACCGATTTGGTTGCCGCGCCGGGCCGTGGCCGGGCTTTGCAACCGTTTCATACCGACGATGAACAGCACGGCCGCGATGAGATACAGATAGCCTGCGAGAACCGGGTTCATGAGCGATCCTTGCTCTTGAACATTTCCAGCATCCTGTCCGTGACCATGAATCCGCCCACGACGTTGATCGTCGCGAATGCAACGGCCAGGAAGCCGAGGATGATGCCTTCCGTCCCACCGTAACGACCGGCGACGACCAGGGCACCGATGATCGTGATGCCCGAGATCGCATTCGATCCGGACATGAGTGGCGTGTGCAGCGTTGGCGGTACTTTCGTGATGACTTCGAACCCCACGTATGCCGCGAGAACGAAGACGGTGATAGAGATCAGCAGATCCATCAGTTCACCCCTCCTTCCAGCAAGGACTGCACACGTTCATTGACGACGTTGCCGTCATGGGTGATGCAGGCTCCTGCGGTGATCTCATCCTCGAGATCGATTCGTAGCCCTTCCTCGTGTACGAGATACGTGAGGAGGTTCAGTGTGTTGCGTGCAAACATCTGGCTCGTGTGTGTCGCAACGCCGCTCACCAGATCGGTGGGGGCGAGGATCTTGACGCCGTGGTGCACGACGACCTCATCAGCCTTGCTGAGTTCGCAGTTTCCTCCGGTGGCGACAGCCAGGTCGATGATGACCGAACCGGGACGCATCGCTTCGACCATCTCGCGGGTGACGAGCAGTGGGGCGCGCTTCCCGGGGATCGCAGCCGTCGAGATCACGACATCATTGCGAGCGACATGGTCGCCGAGCTGCATGAGGAGGCGCTTCTGGGCGTCCTCTTCCAGTTCGCGAGCATACCCACCGGTGGCCACATCTTCTTGCTGTGCGAGTTCGAGTCGCACGAATCGGGCACCGAGGCTCTCCACTTGTTCGGCCGCGGCTGCACGGACGTCGTACGCGGACACCATGGCTCCGAGACGCCGGGCCGTGGCAATCGCCTGGAGTCCCGCGACGCCAGCACCGAGGACGAGGACCTTGGCCGGCGCGATGGTTCCCGCCGCCGTGGTGAGCATCGGGAAGAACTTGGTGATCGCGGCGGCTGCTTCGAGCACCGCCTGGTATCCGGCCGCGGTCGCCTGGGAGGACAGCACATCCATCGACTGTGCCTTGGTCGTGCGCGGGACCGTTTCGAACGCCAGGGTGGTGACATTCGCCGCGGCGAGCTTCGCTACGGTCTCTGGTTGGTCGAGTGGCTGCAGCAGGCCGATGAGCACGGCCCCGGCCTTGAGCAGTGCGATCTGCTCGTCGCTCGGTGGTCGTACCGTGACTACTACGTGACAGCCCCACGCGAGAGACGCCTCCGGTACGATGGAAGCGCCCGCGGCTTCGAACTCCTTGTCGAGGAATCCGGCAGCGTCGCCGGCTCCTTTCTCTACCATCACCTCAAACTCCTGTTTGACGAGCCGGGCTGCGATGTCCGGGGTGATGGCGACTCGTCGCTCCTTTGGAGCGGTTTGATTGGGTACGCCTATCTTCATGTTTTTTACCTCGAAGATGCACTTCTCGAACCTGCAATCTATTGGAACGGATCCCGATTCCCAAGTCAAGTTTGGGGCACTCGCAGGGGTGCTCATTTACCGGTTGGGTGGCAACTCGCCGGGTCATGAATGGCACGTATTTGGACGGTGCCGAGGAGCTCGGTGGGGAAGCCGGCCACCAGCTTCCAGCTTCCAGCAGAAGCCGCGACGCGCGTCCCGGGATCTTGCATCGATGCTGTGTCGCGATACGAAGTACGGAATACGAAGTACCGGGTACCGGGTACCTGCATCACGCCGGCTCGGGTAGCTTGGAGCAATGGATACGAAGTACTACCGGGACCTCATTCGACCGCTCGTCGAAGGACGCAAGTTCATCCTCGCCGGCGCGGTCCTGGCCGGTTATCCAACCCTCGTCAAACAGCTCCGATCCCTGGGTGCCGCCCGACCGTTCATCGTCGCCTCGGGCCGGGGGACCGGTGAAGTCCCATCGGGGGAAGACGCCGAGTGGGCGATCCTCGACCTTACGGCAAGCGACGTCATCGAGAACATACGGGTCACTGCCACCGCATTGGCAGACCTGCCGCCGGACGTCGAGGTTGCGATCGACGCCTGGGACCCGGAAGGATCGGCGGTGATGCTCGGTCAGCCCTTCTACATGGGTGCTCACATCTCCGGCCGGCCGGTATGGGGGAGGCGCCGTCCGGAGTGGGAAGCACTCGAGGACAAAGTGCGCGCCGACGCGGTGTGGGACGCAGCGGGGATCCCCAGGGCGCCGTCAGAGGTCGTTGCCGCCGCCGGCGATGAGTTGCGCTCTGGGTACCACTCGCTCGACCGTGGCCTCGGCACCGCCTGGGCCGGCGATGCCAAGGAGGGATTCAATGGGGGAGCGGTCTACCTGCGCTGGGTTCGAAACGACGCGGACGCCGACGAGGCCCGTGCGTTCTTCGGTGAGCACTGCGATCGTGTCCGGGTGATGCCGTTCCTCGAAGGGATTCCGTGCTCGATCCATGGAATGGTGTTTCCCGATGTAGTCATCGCTTTCAGGCCCTGCGAGATGATCGTTCTGCGTCCCGGTGTGGGAAACAAACTCCACTACGGGGGCGCCGCGACCTTCTGGGATCCTCCCGATGCGGACCGGGAGATGATGCGTGACGCCGCTCGCGCCGTGGGCGATGTCCTACGTGAGTGGGTCGACTATCGAGGGGCGTTCACGATCGACGGTGTGATGACCGACGATGGTTTCCGTCCGACAGAGCTGAACACGCGCGCCGGTGTGGCAATCGGAGGAATGCTGGCCGGTATCCGAGACCTGCCCTTGGGTATGATTCAGCGCGCCCTGATCGAAGGCGAACCTCTCGACTACCGTCCACGCGAGTTGGAGCGTCTCATCGTCGACTCGGCCGACCGCCATCGCGGAGGCGGTGCTCTGGCTACCGTCGATCGACTCCAGGCAGAGACGGATACGAGGCACCTGGTGGCCGACGGCGATGGCTACCGGGAGGCTCGAGAGGGCGAAGAAGCGGACGCGACGTTGCAGTTCGGACCGGGTGGTCTTGGAGGGTTCGTGTTGTTCCGTCCCCGCCCGGAGCGAACGCCGGTGGGTCCGTCACTGGCACCGCGCGCAGTTGGCGCGCTGCGCCTTGCCGATGAGATCTGGAATCTGGGCATCGGTCCACTTGCCGCGGCTCGCTCTGTGCGATGAGCCTGCGTTGGGGCGCTCTTGGTGTGGCGGGAGCGGTCGAGAACTGGCAGAGTAACCCAGAGAGGTGAAGATGCTGAGTCTCATCGACCTGCACAAACGGTACGGGAATGTCGTTGCTCTCGATGGAGTGGGCTTCGATGTGGCTTCAGGCAGGATCGTCGGTTTTCTCGGACCAAACGGCGCCGGTAAGACGACTGCCATGCGCTGCATCTTCGGTCTTGTTCGTCCCGACTCCGGGGAGGTCCGATGGAACGGGGCACCCGTCGGAGATAGCGACTACCTGCGCTTCGGGTACATGCCGGAGGCGCGTGGTCTGTACCCGAAGATGAAGATCCGAGAGCAGCTTGTCTACTTCGCTCGACTGTCTGGAGTGAGCGCCTCCGATGCGGCGACATCAGCCGACCGCTGGCTCGACCGCTTCGGGCTTGCCGACCGAGCGCAGTCGAAACTCGAAGAACTCTCACACGGGAATCAACAACGGGTGCAACTGGCGGTCTCGCTGGTGCATGATCCGACGATGGCGGTCTTGGACGAGCCGTTCGCCGGCCTGGATCCGATCGGGGTGGAGGCCATGGCCCGCACGCTGCGGGATCTCGCTGAGGCCGGTGCAGGAATCGTGTTTTCGAGTCATCAACTCGATCTCGTACAGGATGTCTGTCAGGACGTTGTCATCATCAACGAGGGCAGAGTCGTCCTCTCCGGTGAGCTCACCGAACTGCGTGACCGTTCCGAGCACCGTCATCTGGCGGTCACCGTCGACGGAAAACCCTGGGCGCCCGATCTTCCCGGCGTCGAGTCGGTCGGTTCGAACGGCGATCGGTATCTCATCCGGGCACAGAGCGACATCGGAGACCTCCTGGAGCGGGCACGACGGGATGGAGAGGTCACGAGCTTCACCTTCGAGCCGCCCAGCCTGTCCGATCTGTTCAGAGATGCGGTGCGGCAGTGAACGCGCTTCGGCAGATGCTGCTGGTCGCGTGGCGAGACTTCTCTCAGCGTGCCCGCAGCAAGGCTTTTCTGGTGTCGATGTTCACCATCGTCGTATTAGTGGCCGGTCTCGGGCCGCTCTTGGCGCTCGAGGCCAGGGCGCCGGAGCCGTACACGGTCGGTGTGGTCGGTGCGGTTCCCGACGATCTCCAGCCGGCGCTCGACTCCGCGGCCGGCGCGTTCGATCGAACTGTGGAAACGGTGAACTTCGACAGCGTGGACAGCGGTGAGACTGCTCTGAGGAACGGTGACGCCGATGTCCTGCTGGTCGATGGGGCCGAACTCGTGTGGAAAGAAGAGCCGAGGCTGCAACTGGGCGCCATCCTCGGCTCTGCAATCCAGGGCCTGGAGCGGGAGCGGACGATCGCCGAACTCGGCCTGAGCGACGAGGATGCCGCCCGGCTCCTTCATCCCGACCCGCTGGATGCGCGCGCCTTGACGCAACCTGATCCGAGTGCGGGACCACGGAGAATCGCCAGCTACGTCGGGTCGATCCTGTTGTACATCTCGATTCTCATGTTCGGACAGTTCGTGATGCTTGGTGTGATGGAAGAGAAACAGTCGAGAGTTGTCGAGGTCGTGTTGTCACGGACACGTCCGAGCCGGTTATTGGCCGGCAAGGTGCTCGGGATCGGCGCACTAGGTGTCTTGCAGTTGGTTGTGCTGGGCGGGGCCGCATTGCTCACGCTGAGTTCGACGCACGTCGTCGACGTCGATCTGGCCGGGATCGGGATGCGGATCGTCGGAGCCGTGTTGTTCTGGTACCTGCTCGGCTACACGTTGTTCGCCGTTGTCTTCGCAGCACTCGGGGCGACGATCTCGCGTCAGGAAGACGCACAGGGCGTTGGCATGATCCCGGTCCTCGGCATCGTGCCCGGTTTCTTCCTGTCGATGGTTGCCCTCGACGATCCGAACGCGACGCTGCCGCACCTCGGATCGATCATTCCGCCGTTCTCTCCGTTCGTCATGCCGATTCGCATGACCGTCACGTCGGTTCCTCTTTGGGAGGTCGCGCTGTCGATTACGCTCATTCTCTTGGCGACGTACTTGGTGTTACGCGTAGGTGCGCGTGTCTATCAGGGATCAATCCTGCGGATTGGGGCCAAGGTGCGGCTGCGTGACGCACTGAAGGCAGGCAGGCAGGGCTAGAAGCCCCGAACCTTGGGCTCGGGGGTACCGTCAGGGTATCTACGAGCCCAGGGTTCGCCGATGCGTGCGGTCGGGACCACGAAGGAGGCACTTGTGCGCGAGAAAGTCGGGTTCATCGGAATGGGGATCATGGGGGCCGGGATGGCTCGCAACCTCATCGACGAGGGCTTGGACGTCACCGTCTGGAACCGGACGGCGAGTCGAACGGAACCCCTCGTCGATGCCGGAGCATCCCCCGCAGATTCACCTGCGGACGTCGCAAGGCGATGCGACATCGTCATGATCTGCGTCTCGGACACGCCCGATGTGCAGGAGGTCGTCCTCGGCGACCTTGGCATACTCGAAGGCCTTCGTCCGGGAGCCCTCGTGGTCGATCACTCGACGATCAGCCCTTCCGCAACCGTCGAGCTCGCCAAGGTGGTCGAGGAACGGCAGGCGCATTGGGTCGACGCGCCGGTCAGCGGGGGGAGTGAGGGCGCGGTAGATGGAACCCTCGCGATCATGGTCGGGGGCGACGAGGCCCAGGTGGAGCGCGCTCGTCACGTTATGAATGCGTACGGCAAGACGATCACCCATGTCGGAGGCCAGGGTGCAGGTCAGATGGTCAAACTCGTGAACCAGATCCTCGTTGTGGTCAACGGTTGGGCCGTTGGGGAGGCGCTGCTGTTCGCACAGGCCGCGGGGCTGGATCTGACCAAGACGGTGAATGCGGTCGAGGGAGGTGGCGCAGGCTCGTGGATGCTGTCGAACCGTGGCCCGCAGATGATCGAACGGGACTGGCGCCCCGGCTTCATGATCGACTTGCAGCAGAAGGATCTGCGTCTGGTCCTCGAAAGTGCGGATGAGATGGGCGTTCCGACGCCTGCAACCGCACTCGTGTTCCAGATGTATCGGGCGCTGCAGCATCAGGGTTTCGGCGCCGAAGGAAACCATGCACTCGTCAAAGCGCTCGAACAGATGGCCGGGATCACCATCGGCGAAGCTTGAACACCCCGGGCGCCGACGGCCGATACCTGTAACCCGGTGGGGTCTACTGAGCTCTGGGCGTTCGGTAGCATCGAAGACGTTCGACTGAGGAGGCCGCATGGCGACCGCGTCCGGCTACTACCGACATCCGACTATTTGTGGTGAGCGCATCGTCTTCGTCAGCGAAGACGACCTGTGGGTGGTGGGAGACGACGGCGGCATCGCCCGGAGGCTCACAGCGAGCCCTGGAACCATCACGTTTCCCAGGTTCTCACCCGACGGTGCACAGGTGGCGTTCACTGCGAGAGACGAAGGCCATCCCGAGGCGTACGTCATGGACGCAGACGGGGGGCCGCTGCGTCGACTCACATGGATGGGATCCCTCACTCAGGTCGTCGGCTGGACTCCAGACGGCACGAGGGTGATTGTCGCCTCGGATTTCCAGCAGCCGTTCGCCGGTGCCATGCAGATGCACACGGTTCCTACCGACGGTGGGGCGACCGAGCCGGTGAATGTGGGGGTGGCTCGCGCGATCAGCTTTCAACCGAGTGGCCCAGGTGTCGTGCTCGGGCGAAACACCTACGATCCGGCTCGCTGGAAACGGTACCGGGGCGGGACGGCGGGCACGCTGTGGATCGATCGGCACGGTGACGGGACCTTCGTCAAACTGCTCGATCTCTCAGGCAACGTCGCATCACCGATGTGGGTAAGGAACCGTGTGTACTTCATCTCCGACCATGAAGGCATCGGCAACCTGTACTCGTGTACGCCGACGGGAAGGAATCTGCAACGTCACACGGAGCATGAGGACTTCTATGCGCGGTTCGCGTCGACAGACGGGCGGCGGATCGTCTACCACGCCGGAGCCGACCTTTGGATCTACGACCTGCGATCTCGTGACAATCGACGTCTCGGGGTCGAGGTCCCGGGATCACGCAGCCACCGGAACCGCAAGTTCATCTCCCCTGGGGACTACCTCGAGCGAATCGACCTGCATCCGAAAGGGCATTCGCTGGTGGCAACTGCCAGGGGCGGAGTGACGACCATGCCGCTGTGGGAAGGGGTGCCTGCTCGACATGGAACGGCTTCGGCGGTCCGCTACCGGTTGGCTTCATGGCTTCCGGACGGTGAGCGGATCGTTGCCACGACCGACGAGCACGGCGACGAGGAACTGATTGTCTTCTCCACCGATGCACCGGCCGAAGCGCTGAAGGTCGATGTCGGACGGCCAGACTCGTTGCTGGTTGCACCTGTGGGTGGGGATCGGGTTGCCCTCACAAACCAGCGCCAGGAAGTACTGATCGTTGATCTTGCCACCGGCGATGTCACGAACGTGTACCGCAGTCTGTTCGAGCGAATCCAGGGGATCGCGTGGTCGCCCGACGGGCGATGGTTGGCGTTCGCCGCCTTCGTGAGTAACCGAACATCGTCGTTGTTCTTGTACGACACCGAGACCGGCAAGCTCAGCCAGGTCACGCGTCCCGATTTCATGGACGTCCGTCCCTCGTTCGACCCAAACGGCAAGTTCTTGTATTTCATCTCCATGCGGGTGTACGACCCGGTCTACGACAGCCTGTATTTCGATCTCGGCTTTCCGAAGGGAATGCGTCCTCACCTGATCACCCTTTCTGCATCGGACTCCTCACCGTTCTCGGCAGCCACCAGACCGCCACGTGCTCCCGGAGAGTCCAACGGGGCCGAAGGCGCCAAAGCTGCAAAGCCCGACAAGGAGGAAAGCCCTGGCCCGGTGACTGTCGATCTTCTCGGGATCGAAGACCGCGTGGTCGCCTTCCCGGTGCCCGAAGGCCGTTACCAGCGTGTCGTCGGCGCCGAACAGAGGGTCTTGTTCTCTTCTCGCCCCGTCGAGGGAAGTCTCGGTTCCCGATGGAGCGACACCGAGGAGAAGCCCAAGAGCAAGCTCGAGGCCTACGACTTCAAACAGGACAAGGTCGAGATGGTGATGGAGGGGATCTCCGACTTCTCGGTCTCGGCCGATGGGAAGGTGCTGAGTATCCGAGTGGCCAAGAAGCTCCGGGTCGTCCCCCTGTCGTTCAAAGACGCCGATGCGAAGTCTGCGGAACCGGGGAGGGAGTCCGGATGGGTGGACTTGGACCGAATCCGTGTCGAGGTCGTGCCAGGCGAAGAGTGGCAGCAAATGTTCCGAGAGGCGTGGCGTCTCCAGCGAGATCAGTTCTGGCGTCCCAACATGTCCGGAGTCGACTGGGAGGCCGTTGCGAGGCGGTATCTGCCGCTGGTCGATCGGGTGGGTTCTCGAGCAGAATTCTCCGATCTCATGTGGGAGATGCAGGGCGAGTTGGGGACATCGCACGCGTACGAACTCGGAGGTGATTATCGGCCGGAGCCGCATTGGCTCCAGGGTTTCCTCGGCGCCGACCTTTGCTTCGATGGCAGAGCGTGGAAGATCGAGCGGATTCCGCGTGGCGATTCCTGGCAGACAGATGCCGCTTCACCCTTGTCTGCTCCCGGCCTCGACATCAAGGCGGGTGATCGGGTCGTCGCCGTCGAAGGCACGATGGTCGATGCTCGAACGTCGCCGTACGCTGCGCTGGTGGATCGGGCGGGCCGGCCTATCACGTTGACGGTTCGCCGCGGGCGCCGCAAGGCTCACACGGTGATCGTCGAGACGCTGCAGGACGAATTCGGACTGCGATATCGCGACTGGGTCGAAGCCAACCGAGAGAGGATCCACTTCGAGACGGACGGACGGGTCGGCTATGTCCACATCCCGGACATGGGGCCACGTGGCTACGCGGAATTCCACCGGTACTACGGAGCGGAGGTCAATCATGAGGGGCTGATCATCGACGTGCGAAACAACCGCGGCGGCCATGTATCACAGTTACTGCTCGAGAAGTTGCGTCGTCGCCGTATCGGGTACGATTTCACCCGGCACGGCCAGCCGGAGTCTTACCCGGTCGATGCGCCGATGGGACCGATGGTTGCGCTCACCGACGAGCATTCCGGATCGGACGGCGACATCTTCAGTCACTCCTTCAAGCTCTTCGGTCTGGGACCGCTGATCGGAAAACGAACGTGGGGTGGAGTCGTCGGTATCTTTCCGAGGCACGCGCTCGTCGATGGGACGATCACGACACAGCCCGAGTTCTCCTTCTGGTTCGAAGATGTGGGCTGGGGCGTCGAGAACCACGGAACCGATCCGGACATCGAGGTGGAGATCATGCCGCAGGATTACGCCGCAGGCAGAGATCCACAACTCGATCGCGCGATCGACGAAATCCTCCGGATCATCGAGGAGATGCAACCAGGCTTGCCTGCGTTTCCCGAGCCGCCGTCCCGACGCCCGCCCGCGCTGCCGCTCTGAACATGGAGGCCTCCTACGACCCGCGCGTGCTCGGAGCGGCGATCCGGGCGGCTCGAAAGGCGTTGAGAGATCTCGACGAGGACCAGATCCTCGCTTCGCTGCGTAGGGTTGCCGCGTCGACTGCTCGACATTTGCCGCCGCCGCTCGCGCGGTCTCTCCTTCGGGACCTGGACAGGTTCGTGTGGCTGCGAGACAAGGCCGCCGAGGCATGGCCCGCGATCACAGAGGCGGTAGGTGATGATGCCGCTTCTGCCGCGTTTCTACTGCGATCCGAAGGATGGGAGCAGGTGGTCGAGGCTGCTGTCGCAGCACGCTCTCACCGGGATCTCATCGACAGCCTGGAGGGCCTCGAGGCCCGGACGCGTGATCTCGAGCATCAGCTCGAGGTGGAACGCGGGCGGGCGGACAAGGCCCGCGCAGATACGGTGGAGGCCGAGCGGCGTGCCAGGTGCCAGAGCAACGGGATTTCCAGGAAGGTGCAAGAGGCTCGACTGGCGGAACGGGTCGGGAGACTGGCAGCGGAGTCCCGAGTGGCTGCATTGGAGCGAAGTCTCGAGCAGGCGATCGGGGATCTGGCCGAGGCAGACGGCAGAGTTGCGTTCTTGCGCGAAGAGTTGCTGCGCACAAGGCGGGCTTCCGGTACGTCGGTTGCCACTCATGGTCCTGACGTGTGGTCGGTGCGTGACCCGGCAGCGTTGGCATCATTGCTCGATCAGATCGTGGCGTCAGCTCAGGCTGATCCGGCCCCTGCACAGACAACCGAGGTTGAGTCATCGTCGCCTCTGATATTGCCTGCCGGCGTCAGGCCGGACAGCGCAGTGGCGATCGAGTGGTTGTTGGGGCAACAGGAACCGTTCGTGATGATCGTCGACGGGTACAACCTGTCGCACCAGTGGCCCGACCCGCTGGGTCGCGAAGACATCAACTACCGGCTCGCTCGTGTGCGTCGACTGGCGGTGGCGCCGGTGAGGCTGCTGGTTATTTACGATTCGACGCTTCCCGGCGGTGGTGAGAGCGGTCCTGGTCCCGGGGGGATAGAAGTTCGCTTTACCGACGGGGGGACGATCGCCGACGAGGAGATCATCCGACTGAGTGGAGCGATCGAAGGCAACGTCGTGGTCGTGAGTTCGGACAGAGAAGTCAGAGAGGGATGTCCACGGGCGCTTTGTCTGTGGGGCCAGGCGCTGAAGGAGTGGCTGGGGTGATTCTGTCGGTTCTGGCGTGGCCGGGTGCCTGTGAGCTTTCCAACCTGGGCGGACCCGTTGCGTGTCCCGAAGGTCCTCACCGGTTTTCTGTCACACCCGGTTCGTATGCTGATCACAGATGAGCTGGAGGATCGAAGACATGAAGATCAGTTGCGATGAATGCACGATGCAGTACTCGACAGCGTGTGCCGACTGCGTGGTGACCTACTTGCTGCGTGAAGCGGCAGGGCCGGTGGAACTGGGCAGCGAGGAAGCAGAGGCTCTGGGGCAGATGGCATCGGTGGGGCTGCTCCCTCCGCTTCGCCTGGTACGTCGCGACGCAACCGGCTGAGCAGTCCCATCGCTGGGACATTGTCGAGGCGCAAGCATCCTTGGTGACCTTGCAGCCTACTGAGTAATGCATGGCACACATCTCGACGGTGTGCCGAGGAGTTCGGCTGGGAGGTCGGCTACCAGCATCCGGCGACGGGCAGCCGGCTACCGGCAGGAGCCGCGACGCTCGCCCTACGGTCTTGGTGCCGGGTAGGTCGCGATACGAAATACGAAATACGAAATGCTGGCATCATTCGGCGACTCCTATGCTGAGGCGATGACCGATCGTCTGGCCCACGATCTCCAGGCCATCGCCGTCGCCGAGGGGTTGAGCGGGTTCGGTATCTGCACAGCCGAACCGTTCGAAGACGTGTGCGCCGCCATCGAAGAGCGTAAGGCCGATGGGCTGGCCGGGCGACTGACGTTTACGTTCGCCAACTCGGAACGGTCCACCGACGTGCGATCCAGTTTTCCGTGGGCACAGCGGCTCGTCGTCGGTGCTGCTCCGTACGTAGCCGAAAGTGGAAGCCCTCCCATGCGAACGCCACGAGAAGGGAGGATTGCGCGCTTCGCCACACGAGATGCCTACGCGCCGCTTCGGCAAGCCCTCGGCGGCATCGCAAAGCATCTGAGGGCAGAGGGGCATGAGGCCGAAGTCCTTGTGGACGACAACCGCCTCGTGGATCGTGCCCCGGTGGTACGGGCTGGTGTCGGGTGGTGGGGGAAGAACACGATGGTGCTGGCTCCCGGGCTGGGACCGTGGACGCTGCTCGGGTCGGTGGTGACCGACGCTCCGCTGGAGACGACGAGACCGATGATCAGGACCTGTGGCGATTGCAGTGAGTGCCTGCCGGCATGTCCGACAGGAGCGCTCATCAGTCCGGGAGTGCTCGACGCGCGCCGCTGTTTGGCCGCGATCCTTCAGGCACCCGGTGTGATCCCGAGAGAGTTCCGTGAACCGATGGGAGATCGCATTTACGGCTGCGATGATTGCTCGGAGGCGTGCCCACCTGGCCGCAGACACTTGTACAAGGCCGGTGAATCACGGGCAGGAATCGTCGATCTACCGGCCATCCTGAGAAGCTCCGATCGCACGATCCTGGATCGATACGGACACTTCTACATTCCGCGCCGCCAGGCCCGGTACCTCCGTCGTAATGCGCTCGTTGCCATCGGCAACACCGGGGACTCTTCTTTCGTGAGCCTGCTCGCAGGTTACGTGGCACATCCGGACTGGCTCCTTCGCCTCCACAGCGCCTGGGCGCTCGGTCGGATGGAAGATCCGGTGGCCGTTGTCGTCCTGAGAGCAGCGCAACGAAAGGAGGCGCATAACGAGGTCCAGGAGGAAATCGCGCTCAGCCTTCGAGAACTTCGCGGGCATGAGCAGGTACGCTGAGCCTGATGCCGAGACACGTGACCTGTCCGAACTGCGGAGCTCGCAACGCCGTAGGAGCGTTGTGGTGTGGGCAGTGCTACCGGCCGTTCTCGCAGGAGAGCGAGGGAGCTGATGAAGAGCGCCCCATGTCGGAGATCGCCGCGACTGAAGACGGGCAGATAACCATGGAGCTACCTCTTCCGGAGGCGCCGCGCATCAGTGAAAGAACGTGGATGTGCTCGGTGTGCGGAATCAGTAACCCGCTCGCGGACTCGTACTGCGCGGCGTGTGGAAGTTCGATCTTCGATGTGTTCAAGACGGAGGAGCAACGACAGGTCGACCCTCGGAGCGCCGCGTTGCGTGGTCTGTTGCTGCCAGGGCTGGGACACGCGTATGCCGGTCAGACCCTCCTCGGTGTGTCGGTGGGGGCGCTGGTCGCGGTGAGCCTCTTTCTGGGTGCAATACTCATCGCTCTCGAAGTCGTCGTTGCCGGGATCCTGCTTCTTCTCGTCGGGGTGGGGGTGTGGGGCATCGGTGTGCTCGACGCCTTTCGCTGGGCTCGGGGCGAAACCGGCGACGTCATTCTGCGCCCGCATGTGCTCACGGCACTCGTCGGCGCGGTCCTGCTCGTCCTGATTGTTGTGGCGGTCTCGGCGCAGAGGGTGCAGCGATGAGAGCGGCGTACGGTGTAGCGCTCGTGGCGGGGTTGACCACACTGATCGCATGGGTGATCGCGGTTGCCGTATCTCGGACCGGTGCGGGCAATCCGGAGCAGCGATTCGGTCTGCGAGGCCGGCGCGTTGTGGGCGCGTTGATAGCGTTTGGGATGGGAGGACTGTCGGCGGCATACGGCGGTTGGCCGGCATGGGCGGCGATCGTTGCAGCGGTCGCCGCGGCAGGAGCGGCAATCTGGTACGTCGGAACGGTGTGATGCTGCTCGTCTCCGATGTCCACGGGGCCTTCTCGGCGCTCGCACGCGTGGCACAGAGTGGCGAGCCCTTGCTCGTTCTCGGTGATTTCATCAACTTCATCGACTATCGCACCAACGAGGGGATCCTCGCCGACGTACTGGGAGCGGCCTTTGTCCAACAGGTGTCTCGCCACCGGGCTGATGGAGATTACGCAGCGTCGAGGCGTTTGTGGAAGGACCGGTTCGGGGGAGACGCAACAGCGATCCGTGAGGAGATTACGCGAGCGGTCGACGTTCAGTATGCGGCCGCCAGGGTGGCCCTGGAGGGCACCGAAGCCTATGCAACCTACGGAAACGTCGACTGGCCGGAGATGCTTCGGCGCTCGCTTCCCGATGGTGTGCGGTTCGTCGACGGGGAAGTGATCGAAATAGAGGGTGTCATGGTCGGCATGGTTGGCGGTGGATCTCCCACGCCGCTGGGTGTGCCGGGTGAGGTTTCCGAAGACGAGATGGAGCGCAAGCTGGACGCACTCGGTCCGCTCGACGTGCTGTGTACACACCTTCCGCCAGATATCCCTTCCTTGCATCGTGACGTAATCACCGGCCGGTTGGAAGGCGGGTCGCAGGCGGTGCTCGACTATCTGCAAACCCGCCGGCCGAGGTACCACTACTTCGGTGACATTCATCAACCGCAGGCGGCACGTTGGAGGGTCGGCAGCACGATTTGTGTGAACGTCGGGTATTTTCGAGCAACGCGGCGTCCCATACGGCATGAGGGCTCGTGACCCGGACGGTGGGCTACGCTTCGGACAACGAAGAGGAGCGAGAATGAGCGAAGGTACGGTCCAGAGCATCGAGATTCCTGCACCTGCCGGAGAGATCTTCGACGTACTCGCCGACCTCGAGCGCTATCCCGAATGGATCACCGCGATGCGGTCGGTGGTTGTTCTCGAGCGAGACCCGGACGGCCTCCCTGCCAGAGCGGAGTTCGAAGTCGACGCGATGGTCAAGGTGATCGCCTATGTGCTCAATTACACCTTCGACCGCCCTCACGTGATGTCCTGGGTGGCTGAACCGGGTGACGACATTCGAGAGATGGTCGGTTCATACGAACTCAATGACATCGAGGGCGGCGGAACGGACGTGATCTACGCGCTACGTGTCGACTACGGTTTCCCGCTTCCGGGATTTCTCCGGCGTCAGGCTGAGAAGCAGCTTGTCTCGACAGCACTGCGCGGGTTACGAAAACGGGTACGGCAAATCGGGACGGACTGATGCGAATCCTGCTCGTCACCGGCAAGGGCGGCGTTGGCAAGACGACGATCTCGGCGGCGACTGCGCTGAAGGCGACCGATCTGGGGTATCGGACATTGGTGGTTTCCACAGATCCGGCGCACAGCCTCTCCGACGCGTTCGCTCTTCCCCTCGGGGACGAACCGCGAGAGATCATTTCCGGCCTCCATGCCCAGCAGATCGATACGCAGAAGCGACTCGAGTCCTATTGGGGGGAGATCCGCAACCAGCTGATGGCCATTTTCGACTGGGGTGGGGTGCGGGGTATCGAAGCCGAGGAGTTCCTCGTGTTCCCCGGCATGGATGAACTGTTCGCACTCATCGAGGTCCGAGCGCAGGCGATCTCCGGACGGTATGACCTCGTTGTCGTCGACTGTGCCCCGACCGCAGAGACGCTCCGACTGCTGTCCCTTCCAGAGGTCCTGTCCTGGTACTTCGACAAGATCTTCCTCACGCAACGGCGGCTGATGCGGGCCGCAAGGCCCGTGCTGAGCCGTGTGACGGACCTTCCCCTGCCAGACGACAAGGTCTACGACGCGGCGGAGAATGTCTTTACGAGTATCGAGAGAGCCCGCACGCTGTTGCTCGACCCGAAGGTCACGACTGCGAGGTTGGTGGTGAACCCGGAACGCATGGTCGTGAACGAAGCCCGACGGACCTACACCTACCTGACTCTGTTCGGCTATGCGGTCGACGGTGTCGTGGTCAACAGGGTTCTTCCGGACGTCGTCGACGATCCGTATTTCGAACGCTGGCGGGAGATCCAGGCGGAGCACCTCGAACGAATCAACGAGTCGTTTGCAGATGTACCTGTGCTTCAGCTTCGACTCTTCGACGACGAGATGGTGGGGGAGGAGCGCCTGCGGGCCCTCGGGGAGGAACTCTACGGAGAGACGGATCCGATCACGTCGTACGTTGGCAGCCGTCCCTTCCGTGTGGTTGAGCATGAGAAGGAAGTTCGTCTCGAACTCTCTCTGCCCTTCGCGAGTGGCGGCGACATCGACGTCATGCGCGACGGTAGTGAGGTCTATGTGACCGTTGGTCCCTACCGGCGGTCGTTCGTCCTCCCCGATTCGCTGCAACGTCGGGAGATCGCCGGCGCTCGACTCTCACAGGGCGTGCTGACGATCGAGTTCGTGGAGCGCTAGGAGACCGCTGAGCACTGCCTGGCGCGCGTCTCGGCGACCATGCATCTTTGATTGACATAGATCAACCTGATGGTGTCATCGAATTCGCCCGGCGCGAACTGCATTGACCCGAGGTTGCGATACGGAATCCGAAGCACCAGGTGAGGCGAGCGAAGCGAGCCAAGACGCGACGAATGGCCTGACGAATGTCGGGCCATTCAGGTTGTCGCGGTGTCAGTCGGCAATGTCGACTTTGACCTTCTTGGGGAGGACTTCCGGCCGCTTGGGAACGGAGATCTCCAAGATGCCGTCGTGGTAGCTGGCGCTGATCTTGTCTGCGTCGTACTCGTCCGGCAGGTAGACGGCGCGCTGGAACTCACCGTGAGCAATCTCTCTGCGGTGGTATCCCTTGCGGTCTTCCTCTTTCTCGAACGAGCGGGAACCGGAGATCACCAGCTCGGAGTTCTCGATGGTGACGTCGATGTCTTCGGAGCGCATTCCGGGCAGCTCGGCCCGGATGACGAGAGCGTCTTCACGGTCGAAGACGTCAACTCGGGGAATCCACGGCCGGTCGACTGGAGTGCCGAACTCTTCAAAGAATCTGTCCAGGTCCTTCGCCACGCTGAAGGGATCATAACGGAGCAGAGCTCGCATGTCCTTTCTCCTCTCTGTGAGTGTGCAGTAAATCTAACAACAGCATAGTCAGATTCTATTCCAGATGCAAGTAGAGATATGTCACGTTTGGGAAGGGTCCTGATCGTGCGGAGGCGACCGGTAGGATGCGTCCGTGGCAGTGATCGGCATCGACCTCGGCGGCACGAAGATGTCCGGTGGTGTCGTCTCAGGCGACGGAAACGTGGAGAACAGGGTCGAAATCCCGCGGCCCCGGGACTCCGCGGGGATGGTCGAGGGTCCAAAAGCGCTGGTGCGGCGATTGATCACGCCGGAGATTCGCGGGATCGGCCTCGGAGTAGCTGGACTCGTGACGGAGCATGGCGTCATGGAATGGGGTCCGAACGTGGTCGGCGAGCACATCCCGTTTCGACGGATCCTGCAAGAGGAGTTCTCTCTTCCCGTCATCGTCGACAACGATGCGAATCTCGCTGCACTCGCGGAGGCGACGCTGGGTGCCGGAGTGGGCCATCGTTCGGTTCTGATGGCGACGCTCGGAACAGGGATGGGCGGTGGATTGGTCATCGACGGCGAGGTGTACCGCGGCAGAGGTTTCGCGGGCGAAATCGGCCATGTTGTAGTGGACGTCGGTGGTCCGCTCTGCACGTGCGGCCAGCGCGGATGCTGGGAGACGTTCGCTTCCGGAAGGCGCCTCGATCAGATGGCACGAGATGCCGTCGCGGCGGATCCTCGCGGACGAATCGGTGAGCTTGTCGCTGGAGCGGTACCGGCCGGGCGCCACCTCACCCAGGCGGCGATCGACGGGGATGCGGAGGCGCGCAGGCTCGTTGCAGAAGTGGGCGGATGGCTTGGCGTGGGACTCGCCAATCTGATCGCCGTGCTCGATCCCGACGTGGTTGTGATCGGCGGCGGGGTTTCGCGTCTCGGGGAGATCCTCCTCCTGCCCGCACGGCGCGCCGTTGCTGCAACACTGGAAGGGTACGATGTGCGCACACCAACGCCGATTGTCATAGCCGCTTTCGGCGAGGATTCGGCTCTGGTGGGCGCGGGCCTGGCGGCCGCGAAGGAGTCCGATGTCTGACACCCTGCATCCCGACGAAGTGATCGAGCCCGACGGTGCCCGAACCGGCGAGTCGGTCCGCTGGCTGAAAGAGGCGGTCCTGGCGCTTCCGAACATGGTCAAGCTCGTCGGACGGCTGGTCCGTGACCCGAGGGTTCCCGCTCGGAGCAAGGCGTTCGCCATTCTCGCTGCCGGATACGTACTGTCACCAGTTGATCTGGTACCCGACTTCATCCCGTTTCTCGGCCAGTCCGACGACGCTCTGGTCGTGATACTGGCTCTCCACCGGCTGATTCGTTCGGTGGGGGAAGATGTCGTGCTGGAGCACTGGGATGGATCCCAGGATGTGCTTGTCATCGTCGCGAACGTTGTTGATCTTGCCGCGGGCATGATTCCGGCAAGGCTGTCCTGGTTGGCGCGGCGGCTGGGTTGAGAGTCCCCGTCTCTGTCACGCTCCCGCAGTTCACACGGGATCCAGACACGGTGACGGAGGCTGCGGCACGCGCCGAATCGCTTGGGTTCGACGGCGTGTTCCTCTTCGACCACCTCTTTCCTCTCGACGGCAAGGATCGACCGATCGTCGAGTCCTTCGTTGCACTCGGATCGGTGGTCGCTGCTACGCGCAACATCCGTGTCGGCACACTCGTTCTACGCGTTCCGATGAGAAGTCCGCAGGCGACCGCTCGAGCGGTCCTCACAGCCCAAGCGCTCAGTGGGGGAAGAGTCGTCTGCGGTTTGGGCGCCGGCGATTCTCTCTCTCGTCCTGAGTTCGACGCGTACGGGATTGCATTCGGAACCGTGGAAGAGCGTCTCTCCAAGGTGAGTGAAACGATCGAAGCGGTTCGAAAGGGTGAGCTGCCGTTCTCGGATCGAGTGCCGATCTGGGTTGGGGGCATTTCACGACCCGTCCAGGACCTCGCCGCTCGGTCGGCCGACGGCTGGAACGTGTGGGCGGTGACGGCCGAGTGGCTTGCCGAACGTCGTCGCGATGCGCCGGTTGCGGGAACGATCAGCTGGGGTGGTCAGGTTCTCCTGGCCCGTGACGAAGCAGATCTGGCAGAGGCTGCCGCCCGGCGCGGGTCGACCAGGGGAGTGCTGACCGGGACGGTTGCGACCCTTCCCGAAAAGCTCCGGCAATTCACCGATGCCGGAATCGACGAGTTCGTGCTCTCCCTCCTCGGCGATACGTGGGATCTGTTCGCGGCCGAGGTGCTCCCTCTCCTCTGAGAGCTCCGAGGTGGGGGACGAGCGGAGGTCGATGGGGTCGAAGGCGAGTCGAGACTCCTGTTTTGCCGGCTGCTGGTTGCCGGCTACTAGTAGCTGTCAGGTACCCTGCCGGAAACGGAGGTCAAGGTGCAATTCCGGCGTATTGAGAACTTACCGCCCTATGTGTTTGCCGAGGTCGACGCCGCGAAGCGGGAAGCGCGTCGCGCCGGTGTGGACGTCATCGATCTCGGGTTCGGGAATCCGGACATTCCCTCGCCACCGATCGCCGTCGCCAAGCTCGTCGAAGCGGCCCAGAACGCGAAGAATCACCGTTACTCCGCATCACGCGGCATTCCCAACCTACGCAAGGCAGTCGCCGCCCGATACCAGCGGCGCTTCGGTGTCGAGATCGATCCCGAAACCGAGGTCATCACGACCATCGGTGCGAAGGAGGGCCTTGCCCACCTCATGTGGGCGCTCGTGCAGCCGGGAGATGTGGCCCTTGTGCCCGAGCCCAGCTATCCGATTCACATTTACGCAGCTGTGCTGGCAGGTGCGGACGTGCGACGTGTCCCGTTGGGTCTCGGAGAGGACTTCTTCGGCCGTCTCGCAACCGTCTTTTCCGACAGCTGGCCTCGGCCGCGGGTCATTCTCACCTCGTTCCCCCACAACCCGACGACCGCCTGTGTGGATCTGAGTTTCTTCGAGCGACTCGTCGCCTTTGCCAAAGAGAATGAAGTCATGCTCGTCCACGACTTCGCGTACGCCGATATTTCCTTCGATGGATACGTGCCCCCGAGCCTTCTCGAGGTGCCGGGCGCCAAGGACGTCGGTGTGGAGCTGTACACGATGACGAAGGGGCATTCGATGGCGGGCTGGCGCATCGGTTTCGCCGTTGGGAACAGGGAGATGATCGCTGCGCTGGCGAAGCTCAAGTCGTATCTCGACTACGGCACGTTCCAGCCGATCCAGATTGCGTCGATCGTCGCGCTCAACGAAGGCGACGACTACATCGCCGAAGTCCGCGACATCTACCGGACGCGCAGGGACGCATTGATCGATGGCCTTGCGAGGGCTGGATGGGAGATTCCGCGTCCTCAGGGGACGATGTTCGCTTGGGCTTCCCTGCCGCCCGGATTCGAAGACTTGGGATCCCTCGAGTTCGCCTTCAAACTTCTCGAGGAGGCGAAGGTGGCGGTGAGCCCCGGAGTTGGGTTTGGGCCTCACGGCGAGGGCTTCGTACGGTTTGCCCTCGTTGAGAATGAGCATCGTATCCGCCAGGCGGTGAGGGGAATCAAACGGTTTCTGGAGCGATAACGCTCCAAGTTCCGTTCCCTTCGAGCCCGCTGCGTGATGCATGGCACGGATCTCGAAGGTGCCGAGGAGCTCGGTTGGAAAGCCAGCTTCCAGCTATCAGCCGCCAGCCAGAGCCGCGAAGCTCGCCCTACGGTGCCGGGTCCATGTGAGGCCGCGGTACCGAATACGAAGTATGTGAGTACACGAGAGCCTTGCGACTGAGCTATTGCTGTGGGTTGGAAGGCTGCTGCCTGCTCAGGGGAAGGTAGGCATTGGTCGCGTACTCCTTGACCATACGGTCCGACGAGAAGGCGACGAGAGTTGAACGGATCGCCTCTCGCATCATGGCGACCCAGGCGTGAGGAATCCCGTCGTCTTGCCGGTCGTAGTACTTGGGCACAACTTCATCCTGCAACGTTCGGTACAGGGCGATGGCGTCTTCGTTGTCTTGTGCTGCGTGATCGCCGTTGCCCCATTCGAGGCCGAACGCCCATCCATTCTTTCCGTTGTGGCCTTCCAGCCACCAGCCATCCAGGATGGAGAGGTTCAGCCCTCCATTGACCGCTGCTTTCATCCCGGAGGTGCCGGAGGCCTCCAGCGGCGGTCGAGGGTTGTTCAACCAGACGTCGACCCCTTGAACGAGGAATCTGGCCATGCGCATGTCGTAGTTCTCGAGGAAGTGCACATGGCCGCCCAGTTCGGGGTTTTGCGATAGTTCGACGATGCGGCGAATCAGGCCCTGGCCGTTCTGGTCGGCAGGGTGTGCCTTGCCGGCAATGAGGATTTGTACCGGCCTGTCGGGGTTCGTGAGGATCGCCTGGAGCCAGGGCATGTTGTGGAAAAGCAGCAGGGCTCTCTTGTACGTGGCGAATCTGCGGGCGAAACCGATAGTGAGGCGGTCGGGAGAGAGAATGTTTGCGACTGCGCGCAATGCATCCGGGGATGCTCCCTGCCGTGCCTGCTGCTGCAAGATCCTGCCCCGAGCGAATCGAGAGAGGAGGCGCTTGTCACTTGAATGGATCTCCCACAGTCGCTGGTCGGGGACTTCGTCGAGCCGGGTGATCGCCGATGGGTCGTCGATCAAGGTGCGATGCCACTGAGGGCCGTAGATCTCGTTCAGAAGTCGCTGGTACCCGCGACTGACCCATGTGTTGGGGTGGATTCCGTTGGTGATGGCTGTGGCAGTTCCCGGTAGGAGGTGAGCCCAGTCGCGTGAAACGATCTCGGCGTGGCGGTGGCTCACCCCGTTGACGAACGAGGCGAGGCGTATCGCAAGAGCCGTCATGTTGAAATGCTGCTCGTCGCCCTCATGTGCCGCACCCATTGCGGCGAGCTGTCCCATGTGGATGGACAGGCGTCGGGGCATGTCGCTCAGGTACTTCTCGACCAGAGGGAAGTCGAAGACTTCATTCCCTGCGGGTACCGGTGTGTGAAGAGTGAAAGACGTCGTCGCCTTGACCTGCTGCTGAGCCTGTTCCGCCGTCCTGCCGTCTGCGATCAGGCGAGCCGTTCGTTCGAGGAGGCTGAGGGCGGCGTGACCCTCGTTGACATGCCATGCGGTTGGCTCGATTCCGAGTGCTGCCAATGCTCGCACGGAGCCGACGCCCAGGACGTATTCCTGCACAAACCGCATCTCACGACCCCGAATGTACAACGTGTGAGTGATCGGGCGGTCTGCATCGTCGTTCTCTTGCAGGTCGGTGTCGAGCAACAGGATTGGCACGCGGCCGACCTGAACCTTCCACACGCCGACCCTCACTTGGCGCCCAGGTAGTTCGACATCGACTTTGAGCTGGCCACCGGTCGGTCCGGCAACCTGTTGTGTGGGCAAACGCACCGGGTCCACCACGGGGTAGGTGTGCTGTTGGTCTCCGACGGCGTCGACCTCCTGGCGGAAGTAGCCCCTTCGGTACAGGAGGCCGGTGGCTACGAGCGGGATGCCGAGATCGGAGGCGGATTTCGTGTGGTCACCTGCCAGTACTCCCAGTCCGCCCGAGTAGATGGGGAGCAGGTTGTCGACTCCGTATTCGGCGCAGAGGTAGGCGATCGGCCCAGCCGTGCCGGGTTTCGTCGAGTCCCACCATGTGCTCTCAGGGCGCATATATGCATCGAAGCGGCGAATCATCTCTTCGTAGAGGTCCTGGAAGTCACCGCTGTCTTCGAGGTTTCGCCACGTGGATCGGTCGACGGCTCCGAGAAGTTCGACCGGGTTGCGGTAGCGAGTCCACAGATCCGCGTCGATCATCCGCCAAAGGCGACTGCCGCCCGACCAGGACCACCACAAGTTGTATGCGAGGTCATAGAGTCGGGAAAATGCAGGAGGCAGCGGTAGCTCACCATCGGGCAGTATGGGGATCTGTACGTTTGGCACGGCTCCGAGAGGATAGTCGTCCGCGGCGCCGCGGTGACCACAAAGTGCCTGCAGCAGTCCGGGGACCCGCCGAGTCATGTATTCCGTGTCATCACGGAGCAAGGCCCGGGGCAGCCTGACCCAACGGACGCCACTCCCGGAACATCCGGAAGGACAGGGGAGGTGCGAGCCGTACCGCGGGCCATCTTCCCGCCACACAATGACACAAAGGGGAGGTGGCGCCCTGCGGTGGAGGAGGTCCCGGCGTTGCACACTTCGACGATGCCCGCTGATTCACGCGAGGCGGCTACGTCTGAGCCCCGACGCCCGCCCCGCGGTTTCACATCAATGCTCGCCGCGATAGGAAATACGAAGCACGTCAATAGGCAAGCGGCCGATCCGCCCACCGGCATCACTGTGGGCAGGTGTACTGTGCACCGCGAAGCAGGAGGTCGGATGGCGTTTGCAGAGGGTATAGCGGATTTTCGATCTGATACAGTCACCAGACCAACAGCGGAGATGCGCCGCGCCATGGCCGAGGCCAAGGTCGGAGACGACGTCTACGGAGAAGATCCGACCGTGAATGCGCTGGAGCAGGAGGCCGCCGCTGCGGTCGGAAAAGTGGCAGCGGTGTTTACGCCGACGGGCAGCATGGCAAATCAGTTGGCTCTGAACACACTGGTCCGGCCAGGCGACGAAGCGCTTTGTGCAGCGAGCGCACACATACGTCAGTACGAGGTCGGTGCCGCCGCAGCCATCTCGGGGGTTCAGTTCAGAACGGTGGATTCACGCGACGGGAGCATCCTGCCCGAGGATGTCGAGTGCGCCGTCGCCGGCGCCGGGTATCACCTGCCACGTGTGCGTATCCTCGTCTGGGAAAACCCGCTGACCTCGACGGGGGGTACCGTCGTTGCGCTCGAGACCATGCGAGCGGCTACCGCGGCGGCGAGGCGTCTCGGGATTCCCGTGCATTTGGATGGGGCAAGGATATTCAACGCTGCGTTGGCGCTCGGTGTGGACGCCCAATCAATCGCCGCCGAGGCCGACACGGTGATGTTCTGCTTTTCCAAGGGGCTCGGCGCTCCGATCGGGTCGGTGCTTTGCGGTTCCGAGGACATCATCGAAGAGGCGAGATTCCGTCGTAAGCGTCTTGGAGGCGGCATGCGGCAGGTCGGCATCATTGCAGCCGCTGCTCGCGTCGCGCTGCGTAGCCGGGACCATCTCGAGGCCGACCACAGGTTGGCTCGCCGCCTCGGTGAGGAGATAGCGAGTATCTTCCCCTCCTCGGTGAGAATGGAACAGATACAGACCAACATGGTGATCATCGACAGTGCGGGTTTCCCGTTCGATGCTGGTGCGCTGATCGACAGCCTGGCCGAGGCCGGCGTCCTGGTGGGGGAGATGTCCCCAGGGATCTTGCGATTCGCCACACATCGCGATGTAGACGATCGGGATGTCGACCGGGTGCTCGAAGTGCTGGGGACCTTGGCTGCGGACTCCGGGTAACCGTAGTCCGTACTGTCAGGTCTGAATCCCCGTGCGTTTCGCAATTCTCTTTCCGGGACAAGGCAGCCAACGCGTCGGCATGGGTGCCGACCTCTTCGATGCGCGTCCCGACCTACTCGGTGAGACCGCCGACGAGATCCTCGGGTGGTCGCTGAGAGATGTGTGTCTGAACGGCCCTGAAGAGGCCCTCACGAGAACCGATCGCGCTCAGCCGGCCCTGTTTGCTCTCGGCTACGCGATGTGGGCCGAGCTCTCCATCCGCCTCGACATCGCACCCGTGGCCGCTGCAGGGCACTCCCTGGGCGAATATACGGCACTCACGGCCGCAGGCGTGTTCGACTATCGAACCGCTCTCCGTCTCGTCTCGATTCGTGGAGAGGCAATGGCCGCGGCGGCCGATCGGGAGCCATCCGGAATGGCTGCGCTGATCGGCGTGGACGAAGAGAAGGCCGAAGCCATCAGTGCAGGCCGAAGAGCCGACAGTGGCCGGATGTGGGTCGCGAACATCAACGCTCCCGGTCAGGTCGTGGTGGCAGGCGGCCGGGCCGACATCGACTGGATCGTCGAGAAGGGACGGGATCTTGGTGTGCGACGTGT
Organism: Gammaproteobacteria bacterium; assembly: GCA_011682695.1. Classification (NCBI taxonomy): domain Bacteria; kingdom Pseudomonadati; phylum Pseudomonadota; class Gammaproteobacteria; species Gammaproteobacteria bacterium. The sequence continues at coordinate 5,106 of JAACED010000022.1, read as the reverse complement.
CATACCGCTCAAGGTGGGCGGCGCCTTCCACTCACCGTTCATGGCCACTGCGGCCTCCGAAGTGGCAGCGGCGCTGCGAGATGTCGCGGTGGCACCGTTCTCGTTCCCGGTATACGCAAATGTCACGGGACACCCCTACTCTGAGGGCGAGGTCGCCGATCTCCTTGAACGTCAGGTCGTCGAGCCGGTGCGATTCGCCGAAGGGCTCCTGAACATGGACGTGGATGCCTTCGTTCATGTTGGACCGGGTGACGTAACCGCCGGGATGGCAAGGAAGACGGTGAGAGATGCCGCCGTAATGATTGCCGGGGATACGGCGAGCCTTGCAGCGATCGCACAACGACTGAGCGAGGAGCGATGACGAACGTCACGATCACCGGATGGGGAAGATGTGCCCCTCCGACCATCCTTTCCAACCAAGATCTCGAGAAGCTCACGGACACGTCGGACGAGTGGATTACGACACGTACCGGTATCAAAGAGCGCAGGATCTCCCATGTGGGCACCTCCGATCTGGCGGTGGTCGCCTCGCTGCACGCTCTCGCTGCGGCAGGCCTGGAGGCATCAGATCTGGACCTGGTCATCATGGCCACATGCACGGGCGATTCGATCATTCCCAGTCCCGCAACCCTGCTGCAGGCGAAGCTCGGGGCCTTCAACGCCGCGGCGTTCGACATGAATGCTGCTTGCTCGGGTTGGATCTACGGCCTCGATGTGGGCAGCCAGATGATTCGTGCCGGAGGGCATCGGCGGGTGCTGCTCGTTGCCGCCGAGCGTCTGTCTCACTACCTCGATTTCACGAATCGCAATACGGCCGTTCTCTTCGGAGACGGCGCAGGTGCCGTCATCCTGGAGCCCACCGAAGGCGATGACGGCGTCCAGTCGGTCACCATCGGTTCGGACGGCGAGGCCGCCAGGCTGCTCTGCGTCCCAAATGTCGGGACATCGAGCGATCGCTATCAGAGTCCGGACAGGTCTGCCTACGGGGTCGTGATGGACGGTCCAGAGGTGTTCAAGCGAGCCGTCAAAGCCATGGGTGCCGCCGCAATCAAGGTTGTGAATGACGCAGGTCTCGATCTGGACGATGTCGACCTCTTCATCCCTCACCAGGCGAATATTCGAATCATCGACGCTGCCGCCCGCCGGTTGAAGCTCAAGCCCGGCCAGGTGTTCGTGAACATCCAGCGCTACGGCAACACATCCGCTGCGACGATTCCGATGGCGTTGACGGAGGCACTCGAGGAAGGCAAGGTTCACCCGGGGGACAACCTGGTGTTTGCGGCCTTCGGTGCCGGTCTGACCTGGGCGGCGGCTGTCGTTCGATGGAGTGAGCGCACGACGCCCCTTGGGACGAGCGACGCGGAGTTGCCGGCGACTGATGCCGATGTGTTCTCTCTGCTGGAGGGAAACGTGCGGTTCTTCGGAAGCGGAGTCTCATCGTGAGCAGAGTCGCGTTGGTCACCGGAGGGTCTCGCGGCATCGGCCGCGCGATCGCCGTGCTGCTCGCCGAGCGCGGGCATCGTGTTGCAGTCAACTACTCGAGGCATGCCGAGGCAGCAGAAGCCGTCGTCGACGCCATCATCGAGCACGGTGGTGAAGCAATCGCAGTGCAGGCGGACGTGGGGTCTGCCGACGCCGTCACTTCGATGTTCGAGCGTGTCGGCGATCACTTCGGCCCGGTCGACGTGCTCGTCAACAACGCAGGTATAACGCGTGACATGCTGCTGCTCAGGATGAGCGCCGACACGTGGGATGAGGTAATCCGGACCAACCTCACTTCCGTGTATCTGTGCACCAGGCAGGCCCTGCGCTCGATGGTGCGAGCCCGGTGGGGTCGGATCATCACGATCGGTTCGGTGGCTGGTCTCGCGGGGAACCCGGGCCAGGCCAACTACGCGGCCACGAAGGCAGCGATCATCGGGTTCTCGAAGTCTGTTGCCAAGGAAGTCGGGTCCAGGGGGATCACGGTCAACGTGGTTGCTCCGGGATTCGTGGAGACCAGCTTGACCGCCGATCTGTCGAACGAGGTGAAGGAGGCCGCCACGGCTTCAGTCGCCCTCGGGAGATTCGGAACTCCGGCCGAGGTCGCATTCGCGGTCGGCTATCTTGCATCGGATGAAGCTTCGTACATCTCGGGCCACGTGCTCGTTGTGGACGGAGGGTTAGCTCTATAGACAGGGAGGAAGAATCATGGATCGAGCGGAGATCGAGGGCAGGCTCAGGAACCTTCTCGTTTCGGAACTGGGACTCGACGAGACGAAGATCACGCCCGAGGCGAGCTTCGAGACTGATCTGGAAGTCGACTCGCTTGGCGTCGTCGAGTTGCTGATGGCTCTCGAAGATGAGTTCGGGGTCACGATTCCCGACGAGGAAGCCGAAGGCATCGGAACCGTGAGCCAGGCTGTCGACGTGGTCATCGCCAAGCTCGAGGCCTGATCGGTATGCACGGTCGTGATCGGCGGGTTGTAGTTACCGGGTTGGGAGTCATCAGTCCCATCGGCAATACGGTCGCGGACTACTGGAGTGCACTGCTCTCCGGAACATCGGGCGTTGGGCCGATCACGCTGTTTGATGCTTCGCAGTCACCTGTCCGATTTGCAGGCGAGGTCAAGAACTTCGACCCCGAGGAGTACATGGACCGGCGGACCGCCCGCCGCATGGATCGATTCGATCAGTTGTTCTACGCGGCAACCACCCAGGCGCTCCAGGACTCGGGAATCGACTACTCGGACGACCCTGACGCCGGTGCCCGGGCGGGTGTAGTAGTCGGATCGGGCATCGGAGGCCTCATGTCGATGCAGGAAGGCATGGACACGATGCGTACTCGGGGCGCTGAGCGGATCTCTCCCTATCAGGTGACGAAAATGATCCCGAACATGGCCGCGGGAGACGTGTCGATCGGATTCGGATTGCTGGGTCCCGTGACCTGTACCGTGACTGCCTGTGCAGCGTCCACGAACGCGATCGGTGACGCGGCCGAGATCATTCGCAGGGGTGCTGCCGACGTGATGGTGTCCGGCGGCGGCGAGGCTTCGATCTGCGAGTTCGGTATTGCCGCCTTCGCACAGGCGAGGGCCGTGAGCACCCGCAACGAAGACCCGCAAGGAGCGTGTCGTCCGTTCGATGCGACTCGCGACGGATTCGTAATGGCCGAAGGGGCGGGCTCCCTCATCCTCGAAGAGCGTGAACATGCGCTGGCACGGGGGGCGCAGATCTACGCTGAGCTGCTCGGGTACGGGATGTCCTCGGACGCCTACCACATCACTCTGCCCCGCCCTGGCGGCGTGGGAGCAGCCCGGGCGATGCAGGCGGCTCTGGACGATGCCGAGATCGAGCCGTCACAGGTCGGCTACATCAACGCCCATGGCACCTCGACGCAGGCGAACGACGTGACGGAGACGGCGGCGATCAAGCTTGTGTTCGGCGAGCACGCTGCACGGCTCGCGATCTCGTCGACGAAGTCGATGACAGGACATCTTCTTGGCGGTGCCGGTGCGGTTGAGGCGATCGCCAGCATCCTCGCCATGCGCGATGGTGTGCTTCCCCCGACGATCAACTACCGCAACCCCGATCCCGAATGTGATCTCGACTATGTCCCGAACAAATCCAGAAAGCAGGACATCCGGATCGTCATGAGCAACTCGTTTGGGTTTGGTGGACACAACGCGGTGCTGATCTTCGGCAAGTAGGACTGCCGGGTTCTGGAACCGGGATTGGCTCGCGTGTTTACGTGCTTTGTACCTTGTATCGCGACCTCGGTTCTACGACGGCAATGATGCTGCACAACCTCTCGTGGGGAAGAGACGAGCGTCCTATCGATCCTGATGGTGCTTGCCGATATCGACACCGGTCGACGTGCCATGCGGCTTGTCCGTGTGGGCATGACCGACCTCTCCGATTCGGCGGCTCCTCGCCGACTGAACACCCATCCTGAGTGGGAGGACGTTGCCGATTCAGTCGGTCGGGTTCGTAGGAGGTTTGGGGAACAGGCCGTGGTTCCGGCACGCCTCGCAGCAACCTCCGAGGCAATGTCGGAACGAGGGGTATCATGAACGTAGAGTGATTGAGGACTACGGACCATGCCACTAGACGAGCGCGAACAAAAGATTCTCCAGGAGATCGAGCAGGGCCTCTACGCCGAGGATCCTGGCCTGGTGCGCAAGGTCGGCAGACTCGGCAAGGTCCCCTCCCGGCGAGTGATGATCGCGGCGATCGTCTTCCTCTTGGGGCTGGCGATAACCCTGGGAACCTTCGCCTTCAACCAGTGGCTTGCCCTTGCCGGGTTCGTGACCATGGTGCTCGCAGGAAGCGCTTTTGTGCAGGCGCGCAGGGTGATTACAGGGACCGAGGACGAGGGGTGGGTGCCACGGTTTCTGGGTGGAAAACGCAAACGGCAGTGACCGTGTCGCGACGCTAGAGTGGGGGTCCCAGCACGCATATGCGGGGTCGGAGTCGGCGGTCGTCGTGACCGCCCGTTATATCGGGGAGAGATGACGAGGTGGATGGATTCACGGCGCAGCAAGCTTCCAAACTGACCGGCTGCACAGCGCATCAGCTCAGGTACTGGGATCGCGTCTCCCTCCTCAAACCTTCTTTGCAGAGCACTGGCGGCCGTCCTGGTGTGCGGCGGCTCTACTCGTTTCGAGACCTTGTTGCCCTGCGTGTCATCAAGAGCCTGCTGGACAACGGAATGTCGGTGCAGCGGGTTCGCAGAGCCTGGGGCTATCTTCGGCGCAACGGCGGCATGGACCGTCACCTGGCCGAAGTGAAGCTCGTAACCGACGGGCAAAGCATCTTTTCGATCGCCGAGGATGACGAGGAACTTCTCGATGCCCTTCGAGGCGGGCAACTCGCGTTCTTCGTCGCGATCGACAACATCACGCGGTCCGTCGAGGACGATGTGAGCAAGTTCGAACTCGATCGTGAGCGCTTTCTCGAGATGATCCGCTGGAGCGAAGAAGGTGTCAGCGAGGAAGCCGTGGACGGCTGAGCCGATAGCCGGCTCACAGTTTCCGGGCCGGTAGCGGACGCGGCGTTGGACTTTCTTCCACGGCTCGCGGCGTTCTCTTCCTTCTCTTCCTCGACGCACCGGTGTTCACCACCGCC
>JAACED010000021.1 GCA_011682695.1 Gammaproteobacteria bacterium | reverse complement strand
CAGGCGATTCACGAGCCAACCCCGCCAACGACCTACCGGACACTACGAGCCAAAACCCGCCATGACCGGTCCCCGCATACAAGTCGGCGCTTCATCTCGACACCTGGCAGGTCGTGTGCCATTCGGTCGAGAGGGTGTAGGCGTAGTAGGCATTCGGGGGGTACGTCAAGACGGTCCATGCCGAGTTCGCCGAAGCGCCTCCGTATCGTTGGAGACCCCACCGCCTGTCGATACACCTCCGTGCCTGCCCGTGCGACATCGTCTCCAGTCACTTGCCGGACAGCGATGGAGTGCGAGGTGAGGCGGGTTTCGTCATCACGTCGACAGTCTTCTGGCAGCGAGTCATCTACTCGAACGGGCCGAGATCTACCATGTGCAGCGGCGCATCGGAGGCGGCATGACGATCACATTCGACAACGATTTCAATCAGGTTCATATCGCCGGCGACCGGCTTGCCTTGACCGTAGCTACCGGATTTGGACCTCGTATCACCGCCTTCTCAGAAATCGGGTCGATGAATGTGCTCGCCGAGTTGGGTGACGTCGCACTCGATCTTCCCGACGGTCGCTCCTACAGGTTTCGTGGTGGCCACCGGCTATGGGCTGCGCCTGAGGTGCCTGATATCACATACGAACCCGACGACGAACCCGTGGTCGTGGCCGAGATCGGTGCGGCGCTGCAGGTCGTTCAAACCGGCAGCGCGAACCTCGGGATAGAGAAGAAGATGATCATCCATCCGCACGTCGGGAGCAACACGGTCTCCATAGTCCACACCCTCATTAACACCGGAGACAAGGCGATCGACGCCGCACCGTGGGCGATCACCCAATTGCCCGTCGGCGGTACGGCCCTGATTCCGCTGGCTGGCCATCTCGTGGATCCGCACGGTTTGCAGGCGAACGCTGCGATCGTCGTCTGGCCATATACCGGCCCGGAAGACGCCCCGTTCGTGGTTGAGAACCGGATGGTCATACTCGAGGCCAATCGCACCCGGCCCACCAAAGTGGGAACGTCCCTGGATCGAGGCTGGATGGCGTACGTGAGGGGCGATTCGGTGTTCGTGAAGCGTGCGCAACACTCCACCGGCGACCGCCACGTCGACTTCGGTGCAACGGCCCAGTGCTATTGCGACTCACGATTCATCGAACTCGAGACTCTCGGGCCACTGGTCTCACTTCGCCCGGGCGCTTCTACATCGCACGAGGAAACCTGGGAGCTGCATCGGGTCGATCCCGACATCGATCCGCATGATGTCCCGGAGTTGCTCGGGCTCGACGGAGGAACCGCGAGGTGAGCCACACAGAGAACCGGCGGGCGTATGGGGTCCAAGCCTCTCGAGGAAGCGACTTTCCGGGCCGTTTTGTCGAGTGAGTTCTCTACGCCTTCGACGAGTATCGCGAGATCGGGACAGCTGTCCCGATCGGTGGCCACGGTCAGGTTGAGCGGTCCGGCGTAGGGAAACGCCCCGATCCCGAGCGCGATGGTGCCCATGAGCAGTACCACCGGGAACAGTTCTGGCAAGCGGGCTCCATCAGAGGGGTCTGCAGACCGCCGGCGACCGCGCACAGGAGGATGTCGCTCATGTTGACGTGGTACGCAGGAGCAGTCTGCAGGTCTGTTCGAGGTCACTGCGTACAACGGCCAGGCGCCGGTGCGAGTCGATCCGGCGGTTGGCCATCTGCTCGTCGGCTGACAGGGTGCGGTGGCGACCATGGTCGTGAGTTGCCGAGCGATCCCGCGGTGAGATCAGAGGTTCAGGTGCCGTCGTCGGCCCGGCAGGCATCAGACCCGGCCCTGCTACGTTTCCTGGCATGGTCGTGCGCGTCGAGGATACCGGTGGGCTGGGAACCGTCGAGGTGGAGATCGCCGCCGGCGGGGGACCGGTCACGCCGGCGAGCCGGGCGACGGTACGGGCCGTGGGTCGCTGCCGCGGGCTCCTCGCCGGCGTCGGCATCGACTGGGGCACAGGCACCGGACTTCTCTCGATCGCCGCGGCTCGCATCCCGGCGGTGACCTCCATCATCGCCATCGAACGGGACCCAGAAGCGGTGGCGAACGCCCGTCGGAACGTCACTCGCAACGGCGCCACCGACCGAGTCGTTGTCGTCCGGGCCGACCTCTTTACCCCCTACGACCCCGACGACCGGGATCTCCTCGAGCGGCTCGTAGGTGGCGTCGACTTCCTCATCGCCAACCCGCCGGCCTCCGACGACGGAGATGGGCTGGAGTGGCGTCGCCGGGTCCTCGACGGCGCCCGGCCGTTCCTCAAACCCGGTGCCATCGTCCTCCTTCAGGCGGCGTCCCACTACGGAGAGGAGCGGATCCGGGGACTCGCCGACGTCGGCGGCTACCGGTTTGTCGAAACGGTGGAGCGCTCCCTGTGGACGCCGTTTGACCTTTCCCGCGATGACCTGTGCCGGGCCGTCGACGCCTACGTTGCCGAAGAGCGCCGGGGTGGCCGGCCCTACCGGTTCCAGCTCGCCGACGGGTCCGTGGTCGATGCCCGGCAAGTCGCCGCCGGAGCAGGCCCGCCGCTCACGAGCTGGCAGGCCCATCGCTTCGAACGCACCGGGTGAAGCGTGGGCCCTGCATCGGGGACGATTGGGCTCGAGATGTGTGTCCGCGGATGTCTCGGAAGGTTCATGAGAGTGATCAGATGTCGGAAAGGCTCAGGTGGCTGACGGCGGGGAGACACGCCGGTTGTGGACCGGTCCGCGATGGTCGGGTGTGGGGTATCGCTGTCGACGAACGGCACAGCCTGGTTGCGGAGGGCTTTGCGGCTCGGTAGGCAGCAAATCTGATGAGCTGTGGCACAGGTCCCTCTCAACATGAATGCTTGAGGTTTGGACCCGGAGTGTCGAATACGGGAAGTGAGGATTCTGACTGGTTGGCTTGAAACACGGCGTGCCGTGTTCGTCTGAACGTCACACGCAGACGGCACGGCGACGGTTTTGATCCGATGGAACGCTTGTCGGTACAGTCCAGTCACGACGACACTTCTGGAGAACGGCAATGTCACGAAGCATCAGGATCGCACTCGTCGGTCTTGCACTCGTTCTGAGCGCCTGCACTATCCAAATCAATACGACGACCACCACCACTACTGATACCACCGGCACGAGCCTGCCGTCCGGCAACGCCGCCACCAGCATCCCTGGCGGAGGTACCTCCAGCCCGACCGACGGGGGCATCATCACCAACCTGCAAGACGCCGGCGCCGCCATCGTCCGTGTCGTCGCCGGGCCGTTCAACGACCCGCCTGAATACGAGACCCTGTATCCCGCTCCCACCGCCGCAACAGGGTTTGTCATCAGCTCTACCGGGCACATCCTCACCACCAATCATGCTGTCGCCGGTGCCGACAACATCGACGTGTATTTCGCCGACGACTCGCAACCGCACGCCGCCACCGTGGTCGCTACCGACGAGTGCTTCGACCTGGCCGTCCTTTTCATCGAGGAGGAAGACCACCCGTTTCTCTGGATTTCCGGGGACCTCCTCGCCGTGGGCCAACATGTCACCATCGGCGGCTATCCCCAAGACATGCCCGTCTACACCGTCACCGACGGGACCGTCACGAGTGCCAGCCTCAGTGGGGGAACCCCCTGGTTCGACGCCGACGTCTTCGCCAGCCTGGACGTGCCAACCTGGATCGGGGAAGCCGGTGCGCCCGTCCTCGCCGACGACGGTACCGTCGTTGCCATCACCCGGCCCATTGACGATACGGTCACTTTCGCCATCCCCTTCTCGGTCGTGGGAGCGGGAGTCGGCGATCTCGAGATGGGCGGCCGTCCCGGCACCAGCCCCCTGGTCACCATCGGCCTCAACACCACCTATTATCGCGATCCGGCCAACACCTCCGGACCCGACGGCCTCTGGGTGCGCGGCGTTCTCCCCAACAGCGCCGCCGATCAGATCGCCATCCAACCTGGCGACATCATCGTCTCCATCGACGGGAACGAAGCCGCCTCCGAACAGGGCATCGACAACTACTGCCTGGCCCTTCACAGTCACAATGCCGTCGAGCCCATCCCCATCGTCATCTACAGGCCCGGCGACGACCTGTTCTACGAGGGGGTCCTTGGCACCGACGTCGTCCTCACCTCCAACGGGCAAAACTGGAAGAACACCACCGTTGCTCAGCCGACAACGACAACGGCCAAACCGCTGCCGCCACCTACCACCACGACGTTGCCTGCCTTCGGGCCGCCGCCTGGTAATGACAACGGCGGTTTCGACTGGATCAAGAACACTGGTTTCTACCTGCTGCCTGCCGAACCGTACGCCGCCTACGTCCCAGTGGACGACGTTCACCATGTCATCCACAGCTCAAAACCCGACGAATGGGGACTCGAACTCTCCGTTGACGCCTCACCCATCTACGGGTCACCCGACGGGCCGTACGGCACCGGCGTGCAACTGTATGTCATCGGCGCAGATGACATCGCCGAGTACACCACCGACTGGACCGTCACCGGTTACCAGATGGGCATCGCCCACAAAACCCCGTACGACTCGTGGACCCCAGAGATGTGGATCAAATCCCGCAACTGGTCCGATCGGTGTGTCGAGGGCGGTATCGGCGTCTACGACGACGGCACCTATGACGGCGTCTACCGGTTCTGGCACCACTGCGAAACGGACTATCTCTATGCCGTCAAGCTGGACATCGCGGCCTGGAATGCCGACCGCAGCGTCATCATCTGGATCTCCGGACTCATGTTCAGCGAACCGGACTACGACGCGTTCTCCAAAGCCCTCAGCGATCACACCTTCGATCCGGCACAACTCACCTCCGAAGGGTATTGACATTGTCAGGATCACCGACGAAGTGGACGTATCTTGCTGCTCGAGAGCGAACATGCGTGTCGCGGTGTTGATGAGACCGCCAACGGATCGACGTACTCTGCGACGAGGGACGCCATGCGCCGGTGAGATGGTCATCTGCCCGCAGATTCGACAGCGCGACACCAGGGCGGGCGGAACCAGTGTCCGAGATGCTCCGGCGGGAATCGCGTTGTCTGCCGGGGGTCAGGTGTCATGAACGCTGGTTGTTTGCTGGCGTATTTTGATAGTGAATCCAAGGGCCTGCCACACTTGTGAAGGTATGGTATTGGCACCACGGAACGGTATGTGAGCCAAGGAGAGTGACATGCGGATCAGGAAACTACATCTCGCGCTGATAGCCGTGGCGCTTGTCGCCGCTTCCTGTAGTGCCGAATTCAGCATCGGGGACAACCTGGACGACACCTCTGATGGCAGCGGAAAGGCAGTCAACAGTCTGGAGGGAGTGCGCAGCGCGGTAGTGCGCATCATTGCCCATGGCAGTTTCGTGGAACCGGGCGAAGGTACCATGTTCAACACGGCCGGCACCGGATCCGGGTTCATCATCGACAAGTCCGGCATCGCGGTCACCAACAACCATGTGGTCGCCGGCGCAGCTTTCCTGGACGTGTACGTGAATGGGGAGGCCGAACCCCGCAACGCGAAGGTCCTCGGTGTGTCCGAATGCTCCGATCTGGCAGTCATCGACATCGACGGTGACGGGTTCGACTATCTCGTGTGGTCCGAGGACCCGATCGTGGCCGGTGAGAAAATCTACGCTGCCGGGTTCCCGCTCGGTTCCACCGAATACACGCTGCTGGATGGGATCGTCTCGAAAGCAAAAGCCGACGGCGAGTCCGACTGGTCGTCGGTCGATCATGTGATCGAGCATTCCGCTGACACCCTTCCCGGTTCATCCGGTGGACCAATCGTCACCGAGGGCGGCAATGTGATCGCCGTCAACTATGCCGGAGACTCTGCCGGCCAGGCGTACGCGATCGGCCGTGACGAAGCCCTCTCCGTTCTCGACCAGCTCAAAGCCGGCGAGGATGTCACCTCCATCGGCATCAACGGGCAGGCGATCAGCCAGGGCGGCATGTCCGGCGTCTTCGTCAACTCGATTGTCTCCGGCAGCCCTGCAGGGAACGCCGGGGTCAAACCCGGCGATATCGTCACCCTCATCGAAGGGATCGTCCCTGCCACCGACGGCACCATGGCCGACTATTGCGACGTGCTTCGCAGCCGGAACGCCACCGATGCGATTTCCATCGAGGTGTACCGGCCCGACACGGACCTGTTCTACGAAGGTGTCCTGAACTCCGGTGAGAAACTCGCTGCGGAGGATGTTCCCGCAACGAACCCGCCGACCGCAGCTCCTCCGGCCACGGCATCGCCGAGTCAGGAGGACGTGTACGAGTACCTGGAACTCTGGCCGGGCACATGCTTCGACGACGAAGGGATCGACCTCGACGCCGGCTACATCACACCTGTGGACTGCAACCAGCCACACGACAATGAGGTGATCGCCATCATCCAGTTCGATTCTTCCGAGCCTTGGCCTGGCTCCGACGTGCTCCAGGAAGAGGCAGACACCGAATGCGCCGGTTCCGTCTTCGAAGATTACGTTGGTGTCACCTACAACAGCTCGGCGCTGTACGTCGAATCGATCCCGGCCCCTCGAGGTGACTGGGAGATGGGCATGGCCTACGCCATTTGTGTCGCCTACGACATGGACTGGGATCCCATCACCGGCAGCGTCTACCAGTCCGGCTACTAAGACACCCATCTGCCTGAAGAACACGGGGGCTCCCGAGGGAGCCCCCGCCAGTCTGCTCGTGCAGCGTCTGACTCTGCGTTTGAACATGAAGCCCCGCCGGGCTCATTCATCACCAAGCCAACGGACGATGACATTCACCGAGTCGGTTGTCCGACATGAGGGTCAGTCGTGCTGGCGCCTCGGCTTGGCGAAGCGAACGGTGAGGTCCCGTCCTTCCAGCGTCGACCCGTGCAGCGCCTCGATCGCGGTCCGGGCGCCCGACTGGGGCATGTCGACGAAGCCGAACCCCTTGGAACGTCCCGTTCGCCGGTCGGTGATGATGGTGGTCTGGTGGACCTCGCCGTAGCGCGCGAACAGTGTTTGCACGTCGTCGACGGTGGCTTCCCACGGCAGGTTTGCGACATAAACGCTCTGCCCGCCGCCGCCACCTGTGTGGTGCGGTTGCGTCTTGGAGCGTGCAGCCGGCCGCATGGTGGGAGTCTTTCGCCTTGGTCCTTCCGGCGCAGGCTCACCGACCCGGTGTCCACCGTGGCGGAGCGCATCGAGTTGAGGCGCCTCGATGGGTGCGTGCAGGTCGAGATCCCGCTGCATACGGCGAACGTTTCGCTGCTGGTCGCCGGTCACGAGGCTGACGACCGTTCCGGTAGCGCCGGCTCGGGCTGTGCGGCCCGACCGATGCAGGTAGTCCTTGGAGTCGCCCGGGGGATCGAAGTGGATCACGGACGCGACCGCGTCGATGTGGATGCCTCTCGCGGCAACGTCGGTTGCGATCAGCGCCTGAGCGCGACCGGACGAGAACGCCTGGAGGGCTCTGGTTCGCTGGTTCTGGGAGCGCCCACCGTGCATGGCGACCGCACCGATCCCCAGCTTGGTGAGCTGCTTGACGAGCCGGTCGGCACCGTGACGGGTACGCGTGAACACGATGGAGCGGCCGGCCGCGTCGACCAGGTCTGCGGTGTGCTGCACCCGGTCGTGGTGTTGCACCAGCCAGAAGAGGTGCCGGGCATCAACCGTTTCAGGTTCCACGGTCCCCGCTTCGTGACGGACAGGATCCCGCTGGTAGTCGCGACTCAGCACCGCTACATCTCCGTCGAGCGTCGCAGAGAACAGGAGTGTCTGTCGACGCCGCGAAGTACGATCGAGGATTCGTCGCACGGCGGGGAAGAATCCCATGTCTGCCATCCGGTCCGCCTCGTCGACCACGACGATATCGACCTGACTCAGGTCTACGGATCGTTGCTCGATGAGGTCTTCGAGCCGTCCGGGGGTTGCGACCAGGACGTCGATACCTTTGCGCAGTGCGTTCTTCTGGGGGCCGTATCCCACGCCGCCATAGATGGCGAACACGCGGCGACCGACTGCCTTGGCGAGTGGAGACAATTCGCGCTTGATCTGCTCGGCGAGCTCTCGCGTGGGAGCCAAGATCAGAGCGCGGGGCCGAAACCCGTTTGCCCGGTCGACGTTCGTGAGAAGTGGGAGACCGAAAGCGAGGGTCTTTCCGGACCCGGTCGGGGCCCTTCCAGACACATCCTTGCCGGCGAGGGCATCGGGAATTGTGACTGCCTGAACGGGGAAAGGCTCGACGATGTCGCTCTTGGCGAGCGCACGTACGAGCGGGTCGGGCAGCCCAAGATGGGCGAACGTGGTTGTCATGGTGACTCCTGGTCCCGGATGGGGAAGATAGGTGAATGTGCCGATCTCTCGCTCGACCGCGCGGCGTCCATCGCCTACAGGATCAAGAGTCGGCCGAAGAGGCAGTCCAACCGGGTGAGAAACTAAGCCGTATAACCACCGGGGAAGCGACTGTACGCTGGCCTCCACCCGGTGCGGCCTGCGCAACGATAGCAGAGATCCGGGGTTGCACGACCGGCCACTCCGTCGAGGTGCGTCGAACGGCTGTGTGTGTCCACCGACCGTCAGGCGGAAAGGTGCGGCGTCAGGGTGTTCGCGACGAGATGATCCACGTACGTGGCGGTGATCTCGTCGTGGTAGAGGAGCCGTCGGAGGTAGAGGGGGCCGATCAGCCGGTCTGTGAGCAGGTCGATGTCGACGCCGGGGGTGATTGAGCCCTCTTCGAGACCGGCGCGCAGGAGATCCCGCAGCAGCTTCGGCCCGAACGCCGTCATTCGTTCGAGCGCGGCGAACACGTCCTTATCCCATTCGGCGAGGCTGATCATCGCGGTCATGATCTGTCCGCTGTCGCCGTTCAGGGCCGCAGCAAACGTCTGGAGGAGCCTGGTCATTCGATCGGAGATGGGGAGATCCGCCGGGGGAGAGGCCGGGTGGAGGTCGGCTCCCCGGCGCACGAGGTCGAGCAGGATGTCGGATCGTTCGGGCCAGTGGCGGTAGACCGTGGCCCTGGCGACACCGGCCGCCTCGGCGACCCGCAGGTGGGTTACCGCTTCGGGGCCGTGTTCCGAAAGCAGTCCACGAGCTGCATCGAGCATCAGGCGATGGGTGCGCTGGACCTGCGGGTTGGTCTTGTGTTCAGAGCTGGACATGCGGTACCTCCACGCACATGATATGGTCTGTCTCGCTTAATTCAGTCTGTCTCATCTGGAGAGTTCCTCATGCTCGCACGCCTCGGCCGATTCGCCGCGTCCCATCCGTGGCGATTCATCGCTGCCTGGCTCCTGACGGTAGCCATACTCGCCGGCGCCGTCGTCAGCGTAGGACCGGCCTTTAGCTCCAACATTACGGCTCCTGCGTCGGAGAGCAGTGAGGGTCTGGACATCCTCGCCTCCGAGTTCCCTGGCGCGGGAGGTGACCCGGCGACCATCGTGTTCCGGGCCGAACAGGGGGTCGGCGACCCGGACGTGCAAGCGGCGATGTCCGAGTTGTTCGTGGGAACGAAGCAGATCGACGGTGTGGTCAACGTCGTGAGCCCGTACTCGCCGATCGGTGGAAGTCAGATCTCGACGAACGCCGAGAGTGCAGGCAAGATCGCCTATGCCCAGCTCGTCCTGGAGGCGGGGACCACCACCGACGAGGGTGCCAGGATCGGCAATGAGATCGCCTCGATATCCCCGGAAATCGACGGACTCGAGATGGCTCTCGGCGGTGACGTGTTCCGCCATCGGGAACCGCCGAGTTCGGAGACCCTCGGCCTGGCCTTCGCCATGTTCGTATTGATCGCGGCGTTCGGCTCCGTGCTGGCAATGGGTCTGCCCATAGCGACGGCGCTCGCGGGCGTCGGAACGGGCGTGCTGATTACTGCGTTGGTGAGCAACGTCATCGAGATGCCCGACTTCGCCGCAACGATCGGCATCATGATCGGCCTCGGTGTGGGCATCGACTACGCCCTGTTCATCGTCACTCGGTACCGGGAGTATCTCGACCGCGGGGACCCGATCGGAGCCTCGGTCGCGGCTGCGCTCAACTCGGCGGGGCGGGCCGTGTTATTCGCCGGCGTCACCGTCGTCGTTTCGCTTCTCGGCATGTTGCTGATGGGTGTCACGTTCATCACGGGTCTCGCCGTTGCCGCATCGACGACCGTGCTGCTGACGATGGCTGCATCGGTCACTCTGCTCCCTGCCCTCATTGGCCTCGGCGGACACCGCATCCAGGTGACGCGTCGCGGTGGTCTGGTCGCCTCCGTCCTCGTGGCGGCCGCCCTCATCGGTGTGGCACTCGACATCCCGGCGCTCAGGGTGGCAATCATCCTCGCCGCCGCTGCCGTCGTCGCAGGACGCTTCCGCGGCCCGCTCCAGAAGCGGGTCACGATCTCGTCCGACAAGCCCATCGAGGAGACCGCCTTCTACCGGTGGAGCCGCTTCGTCCAGCGGAGAGCAGGAGTGATCACCATGACGGGCATCGTCGTGCTCGCCGTCGTCGCCATTCCGGTCCTCTCCGTTCAGCTCGGCTTCGCCGACTCGAGCAACGATCCTGAAGGGACGACGACGAGGGAGGCCTCCGACCTCCTCACCGAGGGTTTCGGGCCAGGAGCGAACGGACCGTTGCTTCTCGTCAGCGAGCTGCCGGAGGGAACGAACCTCATGGCGCTCCAGGGTGTGGCGGACACGCTCGGGGAGGTCGATGGGATCGCCCGCGTGTCCCGTCCCATTCCCAACGACCCTCAGCAGCCGACCGCCGTGCTTTGGCAGGTGATCCCCGAGACGTCACCGCAGGACGAGGTGACGACCGAACTCGTTCACGACCTCCGCAACGACGTCATCCCGCAGATCGACGAGACGGTGGGAACCGACATCAGGGTCACCGGGCCGGTGGCGTTGAATCTCGACTTCTCGGAGTATCTCTCTCAGCGGATCTGGTACTTCTACGGGGCCGTACTGCTTATCTCGTTCCTGTTCCTCATGGCGGTGTTCCGTTCGGTGCTCGTTCCGGCGAGCGCGGTCGTGATGAACCTGCTCGCCATCAGCGCCGCGTACGGCATCGTCGTCGCGGTCTTCCAGTGGGGATGGGGCGGTGGCCTGCTGGGTATCGCGCCCGGCCCGATCGAGCCGTTCATCCCGATGATGCTGTTCGCCATCGTCTTCGGGCTCTCGATGGACTACGAGGTGTTCCTGCTGACACGTATCCGCGAGGAGTACGACCGACACGGTGACAACAGCGCGGCGGTGTCCGACGGGTTGACCGTCACCGCGCGGGTCATCACTGCGGCGGCCCTGATCATGGTCTTCGTCTTCGGTAGCTTTCTGCTCGAGGACACAAGGACGGTCAAGATCCTCGGGCTCGGTCTCGCCGCGGCGGTCGCCATCGACGCGACCGTGGTGCGGATGCTGCTCGTGCCCGCCACGATGGAGCTGTTCGGAGACAGGAACTGGTGGATCCCGCGCCGGCTCGACCGTGTGCTTCCGAACCTGGTTGTCGAGCCCGAGCAATCGCAGTCCGCCGACTGACTGCCTGAGTCGCGGGTAACACCGTCCTCACATCCGGACTGACAGCAGGGTCACTTCGCGGCCCGGTAGGTTCCGAGAACGTGGAGATCGTCGATCGAGTGCGGGGGCGGGTCCACGATCCGTGCCACTCCGGCCGGCCCCGGCTCGTGCAGCAGATCCACGTAGAAGCGATAGGACCAGGCGGTTCTCCCCGGTCTCGACTCGATCCGGGTCAGGTTGGCGCCGCGCAATCCCAATTCGGTGAGGGTCATCGCCAACGCACCTGGGTTGTGGGCGGTCGAGAAGGAGATTGAGCTCTTGTTGTCGGCGGGTCCGGCGAATGGCGGGCCGGGGGCGAGGGCTACGAACCGGGTGGCGTTGTGGTCGCGGTCGACGACGTCGGAGAGCAGGACCTTGAGCCCGTAGCGCCGACTCGAGGCGGGAGGGGCGAGGGCAGCCTGTGTCGGGTCGCGGTTCTCCGCCACGAGGCGCACCGCGCCGGCGGTGTCCGGCACGGCGACCGGCTCCCATCCACGGACGGTCAACGTTTCGCGGGCTTGGGCCAGCGCCTCGGGATGAGACAACACTCGTCGGATGTCGGCAGGTTTTGCACCGGGAAGACCGATGAGGGCATGACGTATCCTCCCGTAGTGCTCGGCGACGATCGATGCATCGGCGGCGGCAAGTCTATCGAGGACTTCGAGAATGCTGCCGGTCGTCGAGTTCTCGATCGGAACGACCAGCAGGTCGACGCTGCCGTCGGCGAGGGCGGCGAAGGCCTCGGCGAACCCGTGCAGTCCCACCGTCTCGGCCTGCGGATACAGGCCTGTCACGGCCTGGTGGCTGTAGGAGCGTTCCTCTCCTTGGTATCCGACCTTCATTGTCCGTTACCTCTGATTCGTGCCACGGTCAACGTTTCGGCATTCAACGCCCGGCACAGAGCCGGAATGTCGCCGTTCCGCACGAACACCTTCAGCAGGCCGCCGCCACCATGGGGTGCGTGACGAAGCTGCATGTCGCGTACATCCACTCGGCTGTGCTCCAGCGCCCGGCCGACAGCGGCGAGTTCGCCCGGTCGGTCCAGCAACGAGACCTCGACCGTGCTCACCGCAGCGTGGAGGTCTTCTTGGAGGCGGCCCGCCTCGGTCAGGGCTGCGGTGACCTCCCGGTGTGACTCGGTTTCGAGGAGATCCGCCCACCGCTGCAGTCTGCGACCGAACCGTTCGATCGTCTCGATCGCCAGCTGTCGGTTGGCAGCCAGCAGCTCGGACCACAGGGCCGCATCGGACGCGGCCACTCGCGTGAGATCGCGAAAGCCGCCACCGACGAGGGAAAGGTCTCCAATCTCCGCCGCGGCCTCCGCGATCAGCGTCGAAGCAAGGAGCTGCGGCAGGTGGCTCACGACGGCGATTGCCCGATCGTGCTCGCCTGCGGACATTCGCACCGGATTGGCGCCGAGGTGTCGCACGATCTCCTCGACCCGTTCCATATCGTCAGGATCGGCCCCGTCCGTGATGAGGATCCAAGTCGCTCCACGGAACAACACGGGCGTTGCGGCGTCCGGGCCGCTCAGCTCCCGTCCCGCCATCGGATGGCCGGGCACGAAGTGGGGGAGGTGGGCGCCGGCGGTGATCACAGGGATCTTGACACCGGTGACGTCGGTCACCAGTACATCGGTCGAGAGGCTCCGAAGTGTCACGGGGACCGCCTTCGGCGGACCGGCCAGGACGAGTAGATCCAGATCTTCGGAGACGAGATCGGTTTCGGAGGCGGCCATCCGGGCCACCGCGCCGCGCTCGTGCGCCGCGTGCAGCGACGCAGGGTTCGGATCCCATCCGACCACGTTCCATCCTGCCGCGGTCAACCCGAGGCCGATTGACGCTCCGATCAGTCCGGTGCCGAGAATCCCGGCGGTGCCCTCACGCACCGGCCCGGCTCCCGCCGGCCGCTGCCGCGAGCGGTGAGAGGGCACGACGTTGCGCTCTGCGCGATTGATGCAGAATGGTTTCGAAGAGTGCCCGCACCACCAGGGGGTCGAGTCCGGAGCCTTCCGCCTCCGCCGTCAGGCCGGCGAGGATCTCGGCCTCGCGGCCGGGACTGTGCAGTGGGAGGCCGCGCGCCGTCTTCGCCTGACCGATCTCGACCGAATGTGAGAGTCTTTGGGCGAGGAGGCGGAGGATCTGGCGGTCGATCCGATCGATGTCTTCGCGAACCGCAACAATGCCGAGGGCCTCCATGAGCCGGTCGAAGCCGGCGGCGTCGAGCTGCTGTGGACCGTCGGAGAGCGCCCGGTCCGGCTCGTCATGTACTTCGACCATGATCCCGTCGGCTCCGACTGCGCGCCCGGCGAGCGCGAACGGAACGATCAGGTCTCTGCGGCCCGATGCGTGGCTCGGATCGATGATCACCGGCAGGTGACTGAGCGCCTTCACGACGGGGACCGCCCCGATGTCGAGGGTGTTGCGGGTTCTCGTCTCAAACGTCCGGATACCGCGTTCGCACAGCACGACCTGGGTGTTGCCGCCGTCCAGGATGTACTCGGCGGCGAGCAGCCACTCATCGACCGTGGCGGCCAGACCACGCTTGAGGAGCACCGGCTTGCCCGATCGTGCAACCGCGCACAACAGAGGGAAGTTCTGCATGTTGCGGGAGCCGACTTGGAGCATGTCGACGTGGCTCGCCACGAGGTCGACGTCGCCCGGCTCCATCACCTCGCTGATCGTCGGCAGGCCCGTTGCCTGTCCGGTCTTCTGGAGGATGCGGAGGCCTTCCGGGCCGAGACCCTGGAACGAGTACGGGGAGGTCCTCGGCTTGTAGGCGCCACCGCGCAGCATCGAAGCGCCGTTGCGGGAGACGATCTCGGCAGTTCGCATCATCTGCGCGTCGCTTTCGATAGCGCAGGGACCGGCGATCACCGGGTAGGAGCCACCGCCAAACTGCACCGGGCCGACCCGAACCACGGTTGTGGTCGAGCCCTCACTGCGGTGGCTCTTCAATGCTGGCTGGCTGCTCATGGTGTCCGAATCCTCTCTTGGGACCAGGACTCCGGGAACGAAAAACCCGGAGCCACCGGCTCCGGGTTGAAGGGGTTGTGTCGTGTGCCTGCCTACCGGCGCGTTCCCTTCACCCGGGCCTCGGGCCCGGCGTAAAAGAACGTAAAGACGTAGGCAGCTCTCATCTGGCGAGGAGCATAGCTCCCTCGCAGGGGACTGCCAAGCAGTTGTTGTGACGCTCATCCGGTGTCGAGGCGGGTCCTGTGTGACCACCAATGACATTCCTGATCGTCGGCCAAGGGTGCTCTGGGGGCTTCGGCAGACCGTGGGGAAGTCCATGTCTGCGTCTGATGGGCGAGTCCACTGTTCGACAGGTAGCTGTACGCTTGGGAGGCGAAGTCAGATGTGATCAGAGGGAAGGTGAGTGCGGGGTGTGACTGCGGATTCGCTCGCGTTGGGTGAGGAAGGGGTTCCGGTCGCAGGAGGAGGCGGCCCGCCAAAGTGTCGCCGAGCGCCCGGTCGGAGACAAGGCGTGCCAAAGAC
Source organism: Gammaproteobacteria bacterium (assembly GCA_011682695.1). Taxonomy (NCBI): domain Bacteria; kingdom Pseudomonadati; phylum Pseudomonadota; class Gammaproteobacteria; species Gammaproteobacteria bacterium. The sequence goes on along the minus strand of JAACED010000021.1, from coordinate 19,374 downwards.
AGGAGGCTTTCAGTGGACATCATCACCAGGGATATGTTCGACGCTCTGATCGATTCGGATGCATCACCCGCGGTGTCGATCTACATGCCTACACATCGTGTCGGTCCGGAGATTCAGCAAGATCCGATCCGCCTCAAGAACCTGCTCCAAGCGGCTCGTCGGAGGCTCGTGAACAGCGGCGAGCGGGTACGGGAGGCGGAAGCGCTGCTTCGCCCCGCTTTCGAGCTGTGTGATCAGCCCAGCTTCTGGCAGTACCAGGAAGACGGATTGGCCCTGTTCCTCGCGCCGGATCGGTTCGACTCATACCGACTCCCCGCGGCGTTCAGAGAACTGGTCGTGGTAGGTGAGACGTTCCATGTCAAGCCGCTGCTGCGCGTGATGAGCCGGGGTGAACGCTTCCATGTGCTGGGGCTCAGCCAACAGCGCGTGCGGCTGCTGCGGGCAACGAGATACCGGGTGAGTGAGGTCGACATCAGCGGTGATGTTCCAGAGAGTCTGGCCGAAGCGCTCTGGTTCGAGGACCCTGAACGGCAGCTGCAATTCCATCAGTCGGCGAGACAAGGCGAAGGAAGGCTGACGGCCACATTTCACGGTCATGGGATGGGGAAAGAGACGTCACGCAAGCGACTCGAGCGGTTCTTCCGGGCGGTTGACAAAGGGATCGGTCAGATCATCGAAGCTGACGCTCCACTCGTGCTGGCCGGTGTCGAGTACCTGCTTCCGATCTATCGCCGTATCAGTGAGCATTCCATCATCCCCGATGGCGAGATCACCGGAAACCCCGAGGAACTCACTGAGGCGGAACTTCACCAACGGGCCTGGGAGATCGCCGAACCGTTCTTTCGAAAGGAACGGGATGCAGCCGCGGCGTCGTTCGCGACCGGCGCCCATCCGACCGAAACGACCACCGAGGGCGTCCTGCCCGCTGCCTTTGCGGGGCGGGTGGCGACCCTGTTCGTTGCAGAAGACACGATTGAGTGGGGAGTGGCGGGACCTTCGACACCCGTGGAACGGCACGCTGAACGAAAGCCCGGAGATCGCGATCTGCTCGACCTCGCTGTCGCGGAGACGTGGAGGCACCGAGGATCGGTCTACCTGGAGCCACCCTCCCAGATCCCGGGCGGCGGGGTGGTTGCCGCTGTGCTCAGATACTGAGAGCGGCTTCGCTCGCCGGTCTCGTGGCTTCGCCCATCACGACTCGCAGGATATGCCTGCGTTGTCGAGTGCCCGGCGCCCTCTGGCTTCCGCAAACGTGAAGCTGCGCCAGTCACCGGGCGCCTCCACCATCTCGCAGAGGGTCCACGGGTCGATATGGCCGATGAGTGATGGCACCGCGTCCGCGCTCAGTGAGGAGAGGTAGCCGACATCCACCGGATCCTTTGTCAGGTTGGTGCGGGCGATGACCCCATCGGGATTCACGGCGGCGGTCCCGATGAGCAGCACGATCCCCGTCGCGAACGCAGCCAGCGCGAACGCTGAGCGTCGCCCGCGCAGCAGCATCACCGCAACGAGCACGAGCACCAACCCGGCCCACAGCAGGAACACTGCTGCGTAGAAGCGGGCGTCGGTCAGGCCGTACGCGTCCACATACAACCGGAGGCGGACAACTGCGCTGGCGAGCACGAGGAGCGTCTCGGCGACGAGCAGGGTGAGAAGGCCATCCACGATTCGAGAGCGTTCGACGCCCTGGACGAGGCGGTCGACGGCGAGCGCGAGAAGCACGACGAGCGCACCGACGGTCACGAGTTCGAAGAACCCCCGCCGTGCATACTCCGCGTAGGTCAAGCCGGTGTTCGTATCGAGCCCACCGAACAGGTAGGCGAACTGGATCACCACGAATACGGCGAACAACGCTGCGACGGCGACGAGGCCGGCGGTCGCTTCAACCACCAGGCGCGGCCGAGGGTTCGATCGGGGAGCTGTCGTCTCCGCCCGCAGCGCATGCCGGAGCATGCCGATCCCTGCCCAGGTGAGGGCTGCAACCGTCAGCACGTGGGTCACGAAGCGTCCCACGTCGATGTTGACGATATCGTCGAGCAGGCGGGAGAAGACGGCGTCCGCGCCGGCGAAGAGGGCGGTGAACACGATGAGCACCGGCAGCACGACGAGCAGTCCGATGAGGATTCGTCCGACCCGGTTGCCGGTGTGGCCGAAGCTGACGTCCTCGGTCATGAAGTCGAAGGTCTCGACGACCGCAGCGAGTGTCGCCGTGCCGAGCGCGCCCGCGTACCGTCCGACTGTCCACTCACGAAGGTCATCATGTGCCAGCACGCGGATGCACACCATGCCGAGGCCGACGATGGCGATGACGGCGAGAGCAGTGAGCGTGGGTGCAGCCCTGAACGTCGGGATCCAGGCGACGGCTGCAAGGACGAGCGCAAGGATCCTTGCCATCGACGTGGGCCGGATGTAGAGGGTGCGTTCTCCGAACCACACAACCGCTGCGAACAGTGAACCGGCCAGCCCCAGCCCGATGCCCAGCGGGTGCTGGAACACGAGCACGTCGAATGCGACAGCCATCAACACGACGACGGTGGCTGTACGGGCCGGTCTGGCGACGACTCTCGTGTCCATGCACAGTCAACCATAGATGCCCGGCAGCCGTTGCGGACTCGGAGAATCGGCGATGTGCCCCGACGTCTAGGATTCACCGACGGGTGACGGCGACGAGAGGACACCGGATGGAACGGGGCATGCTCGGCATGGACGGCCTTCGAGCCAGGGTGGAAGCCGACGAGATCGACACCGTCATCGTCGCGTTCACCGACCACTACGGAAGGGTGCACGGCAAGCGTGTCGACGGTCGGTTCTTCGTCGACGAGGTGTATGAGCACGGCACGCATGCCTGCAACTACCTGCTGACCGTCGATATGGAGATGGAACCGGTCCCCGGGTATCGCTACGCGAACTGGGAGTTCGGCTATGGCGACTTCCACATGGTGCCGGATCTATCGACCCTTCGCGTAGCCGACTGGCTTCCCGGCACCGCGATCGTTCTGTGTGACCTCGAGGACACCACGACCGGCGGACTGGTTCCCGTTGCGCCCCGCTCCATGCTGCGACACCAGATCGATCGAGCCGCGGAACTCGGGTACACGGCCAAGGCGGCTTCGGAACTCGAGTACTTCCTGTACGAGACGAGTTACCGCGAAGGTGCCGAGCATCGCTACGAGAATCTCACCCCCGTCGGCTGGTACATCGAGGACTATCACCTGTTTCAAGGCGCCCGTGAAGAGCACTACAACGGCGCGGTTCGTCGTCACCTGAGCCGGTCCGGGATCCCTGTCGAGAACTCCAAGGGCGAATGGGGACGAGGGCAGCACGAGATGAACGTCCGCTACGCGGACATTCTCGAGATGGCAGATCGGCACACGATCATGAAACTGGCGATGAAGGACATCGCCGAGCAGAAGGGTGTCAGCGTCACCTTCATGGCCAAACCCGACACCGCCGAAGCAGGATCGAGCTGCCACGTGCACGCGAGTTTGTGGCGGGACGGCGCCAACGTCTTCCCCGGCGACGCGCAGATGGGTCCGGTCTCGGGCTCCGACGAGTTCCGGTGGTTCCTTGGAGGGTGGATGACCCACGTTTCCGAGGCGATGGTCGCCTATGCACCGACGATCAACTCTTACAAGCGCTATCAGGACAAGTCCTGGGCGCCGACCCGGATCGCCTGGAGCTACGACAACCGCACCGCAGGGTTCCGGGTCGTGGGGCGCGATGAGAGTCTGCGCATCGAATGCCGGATTCCCGGGGCGGACGCAAACCCGTACCTCGTCTATGCGGCCGTCCTGGCCTCGGGACTCGACGGCATCGCCAACCGGATCGAGCCGCCGGAGATTTTCGAAGGCAATGTGTACGCAGCGCGAGAGCTGCCTCGTGTTGCCCGCACGCTGCGCGATGCGACCGACAGTTTCGAAGGTAGCGCTTTCATGCGGAAAGCGTTCGGTCCTGGCGTACACGAGCACTATCTGCACTTCTTCCGGACCGAACAGGATGCCTACGACAACGCCGTGACCGACTGGGAGAAGTGGCGCTACTTCGAACGTATCTGAGGAGAACCATGAACAGACTCGATGGGAAGACCGCGTTGATCACCGGAGCGGGGAGCGGCATCGGTCGCGAAACCGCCCTGCTGTTCTCCGCAGAGGGGGCGGCGGTCGCGGCGGTCGACATCCATTTCGATGCGGTGACGGCGACGGTCGCCAAGATCGAGGAAACAGGCGGCAGGGCGGTGGCGATTCGCGCCGACGTCTCGAGATCGGCTGACAACGAGACGATGGTAACGGCCGCCGAGGAGGCGTTCGGGCGACTCGATGTGCTCTTTCTCAATGCCGGCATCATGCATTCGGCCGACGACGATGCAGTCGGCACCGACGAGGCCGTGTGGGATCTGACGATGGATGTGAACGCCAAGGGTGTCTTCCTCGGCTGCAAGTACGGGATCCCCGCGTTGCGTCGTGCCGGCGGTGGATCCGTCATCAACACCGCCTCGTTCGTGGCCGTCATGGGTGCCGCCACTCCGCAGATCGCGTACACGGCGTCGAAAGGGGCGGTCCTTGCGATGACCCGCGAGCTGGCGATCGTGCATGCGAAGGAGAACATCAGGGTCAATGCACTCTGCCCGGGGCCGCTGCATACCGAACTGCTGATGAAGTTCCTCGATACGCCCGAGAAGAAGCAGCGGCGTCTCGTGCATCTGCCGATGGGACGGTTCGGAGAAGCCGAAGAGATGGCGAAGGCGGCTCTGTTCCTCGCCTCCGACGACTCGTCATATGTGACAGGAACCGAGTTCATGGTCGACGGGGGACTCTCCGCCGCCTACGTGACCGCGGAGTAAGACATGAAAGGCATGTTTGTCGACGGGATCGCCGTCGAAAGCACAGACGGAACCGCCAGCACCATCATCAATCCTGCGAACGGTCGGGCCCTCGCAGATGTCGCCCGTGCGACTCCGGACGACGTGGATCGGGCGGTTCGGATCGCTCATGGGCGTTTCGGAGTGTGGCGCAAGACATCTCCGGGCGAACGGCGGGACGTCCTTCGACGGCTCGCGGGACTGATCCGCCGGGACCATGAGCGTTTGGCGAGGATCGAGTCCTCCAACGTCGGCAAGCCGATCTCGGCTGCTCGCGGTGAAATCGAGGCGGCCGCCGCCACCTTCGACTACTACGCAGGAGCCGTCGACAAGATCCACGGGCAGACGATCCCGACCGGTGCGCCAGGAACCCTGCTCACGTTCCGCGAGCCGCTTGGCGTGTGCGGTCTGATCGTGCCGTGGAACTTCCCGGTGCTGATCCTGTCGTGGAAGGCGGCACCGGCTCTTGCCATGGGGAACACGATCGTCGCGAAGCCCGCCGAGGTAACGCCGCTGTCGGCGCTGGCGCTTGCCGAGCTTGCCCTCGAGGCAGGAGTGCCGCCAGGCGTGTTCAACGTGGTGCCGGGCAAGGGATCGATCGCAGGTGAAGCACTCGTGCGTCACCCATTGGTCCGCAAGCTGTCGTTCACCGGCTCGACCGAGGTCGGCACCAGGGTCATGCAAGGTGCAGCCGAAGGCATCAAGCGGGTGTCGCTCGAGCTTGGCGGCAAGTCGGCGAACGTGGTGTTCGCCGACGCGGACATGGAGCCTTGCGTCGAATCGTCGATCTGGGCCGTGTACGACAACGCCGGGCAGGACTGCTGTTCCCGCAGCCGGATCCTCGTTGAGCGGCCGATCTTCGACGAGTTCGTGCAGCGGTTTTCCGCCAGAGCTTCGACTATCGAACTCGGAGACCCCACCGACGAAGCGACGGAGATGGGACCGCTGATCACCTCTGCCCATCGCGAACTCGTCGAGAAATACCTCGAGATTGGTGATGCTGCCGGAGCGACCAGGGTGTGTGGCGGCGAACGCCCGGGCGGCGCCCTTGGCGAAGGCAACTACCTCACGCCGGCCGTGTATGTCGATGTCAAGCCGGAGATGGTCATCATGCAAGAGGAGATCTTCGGTCCGGTCGTTGCCATCATCGCCTTCGAAGGTGAGGAGGAGGCGGTTCGCCTCGCCAACGACAGCGACTATGGGCTCTCGGGCTCGGTGTGGACCCGTGACATCGGGCGCGCCCTGCGGTTTGTGCGCGAGTTCGAAACGGGGATGATCTCGGTGAACTCGAGCTCCAGCGTGCATATCGAGGCACCGTTTGGCGGGATGAAGAAGAGCGGCATCGGCCGTGAGCAAGGCATGGTCGCACTCGATCACTACAGCGACTACAAATCCGTGTTCATCGCAGATAGCTGATGAACGTCGGGATTCTCATCTGCGACCACGTGGCGGACCGGTTCCGGTCGATCTCGGGCGACTTCCCGGACATGTTCCGGGGTCTCTTCGCCCGGACGGCATCCGACTTGCGGCTCAGGTTCTATGACCTGGCCGAGGGTGAGGAGCCCGACTCGCTCAATGAGTGCGACCTCTGGTTGGCTACCGGAGCAAGGGCTTCGGTCTACGATCCACTGCCGGTCGTGGCGAGACTCGAGCGCCTGGTCGTCGGCATCTATGAAGGCGGCCATCGGTTCTTCGGGATCTGTTTTGGCCACCAGATGCTTGCGCAGGCGCTCGGCGGACGAGTCGAGAAGTCGGCCCGTGGCTGGGGGGTTGGGGTCCATGCCGCCGACATTGTCGACGAGGCCGTGTGGATGCAGCCACCGGCCCGACGGCTACGCCTTCTGATGACCCACCAGGATCAGATCGAGAGGCTTCCACCAGGCGGACGAACACTGGCATCGAGTGAACACTGTCCCATCTGGATGCTGTCCGTCGATGACCACATGGTGGGGGTGCAGGGGCACCCCGAGTTCACACCCGCCTTCGCAGGAGCCTTGCTGGCGGAACGGAGAGAGGTCATCGGTGCTGCCGTTGCCGATGCCGCACGGGACACCTTGCACGATCCGACCGACGAGACGCTGCTGGCCGACTGGATCATCGAGTTCGCCCGCGCCGAGTAACCGGAGCCGTGATCGAACCAGTCGTACCTCGGCCTGGCAGCGAGCGTCGAGGATGAGAGGTCGGTTCTCATGATCTAGAGTGAAGCGACGTCGCTCGATACAGGAGGGGAAGCCTCGACAGAGAGAGCATCGCGAAGACCTTTTCGGGTTTCACGACCCATGAGATAAAGGACGAATCTGTGAAACGACTCATTCCATTCGTAGCGGTGCTGGCGGTGTTCGCCATGATCGCTGCTGCGTGTGCATCAGGCTCGACAGAGACCACGGCGTCGCCAGAGACGACGGCAGCCGTATCAGATCAGCCGACTGACATCAATATGTGGATCGCCTTTTCGGACGAAGCGCGATTCAGCTTCACCAGAGACAAGGCCGCCGAATTCAACGCGAAGCATCCTGACTACAACGTGATCGTTCAATCGTTCGACTCCTACAACACGGTGTTCGAGCAGGCTGTGCTCGCCGTGGATCAGGGGAGCGCACCGGCGATCATCCACTTCTTCGAGGCCGCGACCCGTCAGGCCCTCGACGCGGTGGACTCGCAAGGAAACCCGATCTTCAAGTCGGTGACCGACGCCATCGGCGGTAGGACGGAGATCCTTGGCGAACCGGTCGTTCTGGACGACGTCGTCCCGTCGGCTCGTAACTACTACACCGTGAACGGATCTTTCTACTCGATGCCGTGGAACACGTCCTCGGCGATCATGTTCTCCAACATGGACATGCTCAAGAAGGCCGGCGTCACCGAGATCCCAGACACCTGGGCGGGTGTCGAAGCTGCGTGTGAGAAGGTCATGGCAATGCCTGACGCCCCGAAGGCCTGCATCACATGGCCGAACCACTCGTGGTTCGTCGAGCAGAGCCTGGGACAGCAGGGCGAGCTCCTGGCCAACAACGACAACGGCCGCTCCGGCCGTGCAACCGAGGTGTACCTCGAGTCGCCCGGCATCCTCAACTACATCGGTTGGTGGAAGGACATGGCCGACAAGGGCTACTACCTGTACACCGGCGCACAACGTGACTGGGACGGTACGTCGAATGCGTTCCAAGCACAGCAAGTTGCGATGCTCATCTACTCGAGCTCCGATACGACGGCCCTCACCCAGGCCGGCGTCGACGGGGGCTTCGAAGTGAAGGCCAGCTTCATGCCGCACAACCAGGACGTCCCGTATGAAGGGAACCTGATCGGCGGTGCGACGCTGTGGATGATCAACGGACTCGACAAGAAGACCGAAGACGGCGCACTCGCGTTCATGAACTTCTTCTCGAATCCGGAGAATGCAGCGGAGTGGCACAAGATCACCGGCTACATCCCGATCACGCAGCCTGCGGTCGATCTGCTCCAGAAAGAGGGGTTCTATGACGAGAACCCCAACAGCCTGGTTGCATCCGAGCAGCTCGCTGCTGCGAAGGACACACCGGCGACGCGAGGCGCTCTGCTCGGCAACTTCGTGTCGATCCGTGACGTCATCACGATCGCTATCGAGGACATCCTCACCAACGATCTCGATGTGCCGACGCGAATGAAGGACGCCAACGCCGAAGCCAACAAGATCCTCGGTGAGTACGAGGCTCTCTACGGCGGTTGATCGATGTGACTCGGGGGCGGCGAGCGATCGCCGCCCCCTGGTCTTTCGGCTGAGCGCGAAGATGCTTCTCGCATGATGTTGACCCTCGGCATCGTTGTTGCCGCTCTCGCCGGTCTGGCGTACGTCGCCAAGACGAGTGAGCTCTCCTCGGCGCGCCGTCTCGCCATCGGTGCCGTGGTTGCCGCGGTGGGTGCTGCCGTCAGCCCCGCCTTGATGCGCGGCTGTGCGTTCGAACCTGAACGCACGGCTGTCGACCACATCCTCGCCTATGCGCTCATGGGGGCCGGAGCGTGGCTCGGACTCATCGCTGCGAAGACGTACTTCGATCATCAGGATGGCAAAGTCGAAGAATCGCAAATGACCGGAGACATTCGGGCGGGAGGTTTCCGGCTCGGATGGTGGGTTCCGTGGGCGCTGCTTTCCCCAACGCTGCTGATCCTGGTCGTTTTCCTCTACACGCCTGCCTTCCAGACGTTCGCACTCGGGACCAAGCTGACCCGCCTGGCGGCGCCCCGTGCGATCCCGGTCTGCTTTGGCAACTTCTCCGAGTTGCTCATCAGCGATCCGGTCAGGCTGCTGGCCTATCCGTTTCTCGCTGTTGCGTTCATGCATGGCGTCCGGTTGTGGAGACGGAGGTCCCTGCCCGGGACGACGAGTCACCGTTTCGCGGAAGTTGCCTCCGTGTTCGCGAGCTTGGCGGTGTTCATCGCTCTGTACGCGATCTTCTCTCCCGGTGGTGGTGGGGCGGTCAAGTACCGGCCTGTCTACGTCAATACGGTGATCATTTCTGCCGGGATCGTTGGGTTCGGGATGGCGGGTGGGTTGGCTCTGGCCTATCTGGCGTTCCGCAAGATCCGGGGTGGAGGGGTGTACCGGACACTGCTCATCTGGCCATACGCGATCTCCCCGGCCGTTGCCGGCATCCTCTTTTTCATGCTTCTCGATCCGACCGCTGGCATCGTTGGGCATCTCGCGCAGGAACTCTTCGGGGTAACCCTTCCCAATTACCGCGAACACGCATTTCTCGCGCAGCTCGCCATCATCATGGCCAGCGCATGGAAGATCCTCGGTTACAACATCCTCTTCTACCTCGCAGGCTTGCAGACGGTACCGATCGACCAGATCGAGGCAGCGATTCTCGACGGCGCCACTCCGTGGCAGCGGTTTCGCCACATCGTCCTTGCCGCCCTGTCTCCGATCACGTTCTTCCTGCTGGTGACCAACCTCACGTACGCCTTCTTCGAAGTGTTCGCAACGATCGACTACATGACCAAAGGCGCTCCTGCCGGAGCCACGTCGGTGTCGATCTACGAGATCATTCGTATCGGCGTCGACAACGGTGATCTCGGTCGTGGAGCTGCCCAGTCCGTGCTGCTGTTCATGGCCGTGATCGCGGTGACGCTGTGGCAGTTCCGCACGAGTGGACGACGTGTCAGCTACGGAGGTGGATGATGGCTGGACTGACCGTCGGCGTGATCGGGAAAGGCTTCCTACGCGGGAAGAGGTGGCCGTTTCACGTGCTCCTCGTTTTGAGTTGTTTGATCATCGGCCTCCCTGTGCTCTACGCGATGCTCGTCGCGACGCAGTCGAACGCCGAAGTGTTCTCGTTCCGGCTCACGCCGGGTACGGCGCTGGCGAAGAACTTCAACGATGTTTGGGTATCGCGCGGCATCGGCGTGAACCTGTGGAACTCAACCCAACAGGCCGTCTACGTCACCGTTGGCAAAACCGTTCTGTCACTCATGGCCGGGCTGGCATTCGTGTATTTCCGCTTCCGAGGCAAGTGGATCGTGTTCTTCTTCGTACTCATCACCCTGATGATGCCGACCGAAGTGATGATTCTGGCGATGTTCCGCCTGGTGTCGAAACTCCAGTGGCAGGACACGATGGCTGCGCTCGTGGTGCCGTTCCTGGCTTCTGCAACCGGCGCGTTCCTTTTCCGCCAGCATTTCGCGAATCTGCCGACGGACCTGCTCGAAGCGTCACAGATCGACGGTGCCACCCCAATCCAGTTCCTGACCAAGGTGCTCATCCCGCTCTCATGGAACGTCATCGGCGCACTTGCCGTCATCCAGTTCGTCTACACGTGGAATATGTATCTGTGGCCGCGTCTGATCATCCACGATCAGGCGTCCCAGGTCGTCCAGGTCGGTCTCCAGACGTTGCAGAACATTGACGGCGGACTCACGTATGGTCCGCTCATGCTGGCCGCCGTCATCGCGTCCATTCCGCCGACGCTGGTCTTCATCCTGCTGCAGAAGCCGTTCATGAGTGGCTTCTCCATCGGCCAGGAAAAATAGGGTTCAACGGCACGCCGTTCGATGCAACGATCCGGACCGTGTCCCGAAATGCCGCTACGTTGGCGACGGATCGCGATAGCGTGAACTCATGAGGGTTCTCCTTGGAATGGCGCTCTGTCTCGCGTTGGCGCATCGCGGCGCTGCCAGGGTGCTGGGCCGATCCGCATGAGGGAGGACCGAGTGTCGACGCGAAGAACCGTTTACCGAACCTGCCCGCTCTGTGAGGCAACGTGCGGACTCGAGCTTGCGCTCGAAGGCGACGAAGTCGTGAGGATCCGCGGTGATCACGACGACGTGTTCAGCCACGGGTTTGTCTGCCCGAAGGGATCTTCCCTGAAGCATCTGCACGCCGACCCTGACCGGCTTCGAACACCGTTGATCAGGCGAGGTGGCGACTTCGAGGTAGCGACCTGGGAAGAGGCCTTCGCCCGCGTCGCTGCGGGCCTGCAGCCGATGCTCGCCGAGCGCGGCCGCGATGCCGTGGCCATCTACCTGGGCAATCCGAACGCCCACAACATGAGCGGCCCCGTCTACGGCCGGGCGCTCATCAAGGCCTTGGGAACCAAGAACGTTTTCACGGCCTCCACCGTCGACCAGATGCCCAAGCATCTGTCGTGCGGGCTCATGTTCGGTCATCCCGACTTGATCCCGGTGCCGGATCTGGATCGCACCGACTATCTGCTCATGCTCGGAGCGAACCCCTACGTCTCCAACGGCAGCCTTGCGACGGCTCCTGACTGGCCGGGACGCCTCGAGGGTATTCGCCGGCGGGGAGGCAAAGTCATCGTCATCGACCCTCGGCGGACCCGGACGGCCGAGTCCGCCGACGAGCACCTGTTCATTCGTCCCGGGACCGATGCGTTGTGGCTGTTCGCCATCGTGCACACGCTCATCGACGAGAGCCTGGTCGCACTCGGACGTTTCGAGGATTCCTGCACCGGTCTCGATGAGGTCGCACGAGTCGCCGCTCGATTCAGCCCCGAACGAGTCGAAGCGAGGTGCGGGATCGACGCCGGGACGACTCGCCGTATCACCCATGAACTCGCCCAGGCCGAGACGGCCGTGGTGTACGGGAGGATCGGCACCCATACGACGGAGTTCGGATCGCTCGCCGCCTGGCTCGTCGATGTGATCAACGTTCTGACCGGCAACCTCGACGAAGCCGGCGGAGCCATGTTTGCCCGCGCTGCCCATGAGCGACCTCGGAAGCAACGAGGCTTTCGGACCGGTCGCTGGCACAGCCGTGTCAAGGGATTGCCGGAAGTGCGCGGCGAGTTCCCCGTTTCGACACTTGCAGAAGAGATTGAAACGGATGGCGAAGGGCAGGTCCGGGCGCTGATCACCATCGGCGGCAATCCTGTCCTTTCCACCCCGGACAGTGCGCGTCTCGATGCTGCGCTCTCACAGCTCGATTTCATGGTGAGTGTCGACCTCTACCGCAACGAGACCACGCGTCACGCCGATGTGATCCTTCCGGCGCCGTCACCGCTGAATCGGGCCCATTACGACTTCGCGTTTCTCGGATTCGCGGTACGCAACGTCGCCAACTACTCGCCTCCGGTCTTCCCGATCCCTGACGGTGTGGCAGACGAATGGGAGACACTGCTCCGACTCGCCGCCATCGTTGCAGGGATGCCATCTGACACCGACCTCCAACCGTTCGATGATCTCGTGTTCAGCACGCTGGTCAACGCCACGATGGGAGACGAAGCATCTGTCGTCTTCGGTCAGGATATCTCTGAGGTCGCTGCGGCGGCCGAAGGGGGACGTGGACCAGGCCGGATCCTTGACTTTCTCATTCGCACCGGCCCATACGGTGATGCGTATGGGCGGAACCAGGAGGGTCTGACGCTCCGAAAGCTGCGGGATCATCCCCACGGTATCGACCTTGGTCCGTTGCAGCCACGGTTTCCTGATGCCCTGGCAACGCCGTCGGGCAAGATCGAGCTTGCCCCGGAGGCCCTGGTGGCCGACGTATCTCGGCTGGACGCCGTCCTCGATGTGCTTTCCGACGGGCTGCTGCTGGTCGGGAGACGGGATCTGCGCAGCAACAACTCGTGGATGCACAACCTGGACATCCTCGTGAAGGGCAAGGAACGTTGCACATTGCGCATCCATCCCGACGACGCGGGACGGCTCGGGATCAGCCAAGGTGTATCCGTCTCCGTGACATCACAGGCGGGCACTGTGACCGTTCCCGCCGACATCACCGAGGCAATCATGCCCGGTGTGGTGAGTCTGCCGCACGGGTGGGGGCATGACCTCGACGGGACCAGACTGAGCGTTGCCGCCAGGAGACCGGGAGTGAACTCGAATCTGCTCAGCCCCGGCACGATGGATCCGCTCTCCGGCAACGCGGTGCTCACGGCGATCCCCGTCGAGGTGCAGCCCTGTTCGGTGTGAGCCGGCCCCGCGCCTGTGGGCGGGGGACCATGGGTGGCAAGCAGACGGCCGTGGTGGTCGGTCATCGGCGGGTCCGCTCTCGCCAGGAATCGAGCCTGCCCGGGTCGTGCAACGGCGGGAACACGCCATGGGGGGTCGTATCGGTGAGGATTCACGAAAGTGCAACTCTGTCGGTTTTCCAGGCATTCGGGGGGTGCGGAGGCCTAGCCTGGAATCAACAGCGACGCGGAGTGGAGGGAGAAAAGGTATGCACACTGGTCGATTGTTAGCACTTGCCGGAGTGATCATCGGGATCATCGGTCTGTTCCTGAAGGCCTTGACGACGGCGGGAGAGGGAATGCTCCCGGCGCTGCACCAGGCAGATCCGGCATTCCCGGACGGCATCCCTACGATCTGGGGAGGACTCGATACGTGGGCGCAGATCGTGCTCGTCGTCTTGATCGTGACCGTGGTGGTTTTGGCCCTTCTGGGTGCACGGAGCGCTCCGATGAGCCGTTCATCGTCGCTCATCACTGCGGTGATCGGCGTCGCCTTGCTCGCGTACTCGATCGTCAAGTACCTCGATGCCTTGGACGCGGCGGATACGATCCAGGCGGGAATGGCCCAGGCAGCAGCCGGCGGCATGATCCCCGAGGCGTACACAGTCAGTGCAGGGATCGGGTTCCTGATCTTGATCGTCGGCACGGTGCTGGTGATCGCAGGAGGTCTCAGCGGCCTACGCAGCAGCGAGTCCTGAACCGTTCATAAAGGTGTGAGTGAGTACACGGGAGGTGTGCTTACTCGCGTAGGAGGAGACTTCGAGACCCTTCCGATGGTCGAACCTCGTGAGAGGGATGGCGACGGGAGATTGGCTCTTCTCGCCGGTCCTGCCCGTTGCGCTCGTAGCGAGGTCGTGCGGCGGAGCGAGGCCTAGCCTGGAGCCAGGAGGTGCAACGATGCAGAGAGTCGCGTATGTCCTCATCGGGGCCGGGGTACTGGCTCTCGTCGGCTGGTCGGTGAAAGGCTTCTTTCTTGCGAGTGAGATTCCCGTAGTTGTCAGAGCAGCCGTCGGCGCGATCGGTCTCGGGGTGATCATCCTCATCGGTATCGTGCTGAATGACCGGCTGTCAACTGCTCAGAAGGGCGACTTCAAGGAGGTTCAGCGATGATCATCACCACGGCAGATGCGATCGAAGGCCGTTCGATCGCCAAGACGGTGGGTCTGGTCAAAGGGAGCACGATCCGGGCACGGCATGTCGGCAAGGACATCATGGCGGCGTTCCGCAACATGGTCGGGGGCGAGATCGTCGAGTACACCAAGATGATGGGGGAGTCACGCGAGCAGGCGCTCGCGCGAATGATCGAAGATGCGGAGCAGCAAGGTGCGAATGCCATCGTTGGCATGCGGTTCACGACATCGATGGTGATGCAAAACGCATCGGAGATCCTTGCGTATGGGACCGGCGTCGTCCTCGAGGGAGTTGGAAGACGTGACCCGGCCTGAGTCCGAATCTGTCGCGGAGCGCGAAATCCGCGAGGCGATGGAGCGTGGGGAGTTCGACGATCTCGAGGGAGCCGGCCGGCCAATTCCCGGTCTCGACGGTAACTACGATCCTGCGTGGTGGGCACGCACCTGGGTCCGGCGGGCTCGGGCACAGGATGCAGCATGGGGGCTTCGGAGACGGATCAGGGAACAGAGATTCGCTCGGTTCGACAGCGACCTGGATCGACAACAACAGGTCGAGGCGCTCAACGCCGAGATCGAAGTCGTCAACGCCGACCTCCCTCGCAACGAGCAGATTCCCGTTCTGCACATCGAAGACCTTCAGTAGGAGTCTGCTGAGTAGTGCCGGCGCGGGAATCGGCAGCTCGCTTCGCTCGCCGTGGTCGGTACTTTGTACTTGGCATCGCAACCTCAGGTCGGTGCATGACCGCGGGGCGGCTATTGGTCCCCCCAGGGAGCGAAGCGGCCTGTTTCTCCCCCCAGGGAGCGAAGCGAGCGTTGGGGGGAGTACGGCGAAGCCGGGAGGGGGGCATACACCTGGCCCAGGACCCCCTTCGCCCTCGGCCAAAACCCCGAGGACACCTCCCCGGCACCCCCTCCGTCGCCTGAGCGGCACCTCCCCCAATGTCGGCCTGCGGCCTCCTGGGGGAGGAAACGGTCGGCCTGTGGGCCTCCTGGGGGAGGAAACGGTCGGCCTGTGGGGGCCTCCTGGGGGAGGAAACGGTCGGCCTGTGGGGGCCTCCTGGGGGAGGAAACGGGCCTTGAAGGGCCTCCCAGGGCCGGTGGAGAACTCACGAAGGTTTTAAGTTCGTTTCAGGGTGTTCTCACGATGGTGGTTCACAGTGGTGTCGTCCCTCGAAAGGAGATGACATGAAGAAGGCGCTCACGGTGCTGGCCATTGCCGGCGTTGTACTCGGAGGAATTGGCTTCGCTGCCACCTCACAGAGCGCTTCCGCCCAGGAAGCGGAGACGGCAACTCAGGCTCGGTTCCTCGGACCGATCAACGGTGTGCTCGACCAACTCGTCGAGCAGGGCACCATCACAGCCGACCAGGCGCAGGCGATTCGTGATGCCTTGGTCGCAAAGGCACCGGGTCCACGTGATTTCGACCGCCCCGGTTTCGGGCATCCACGTGCAGGACTGGAAACGGTTGCAGAAGTACTCGGCATGTCGACCGATGACTTGGTCGCCGCCCTTCAGGACGGGCAGACGATCGCAGACATCGCCGGTGACGAACTGCAGTCGGTGACCGATGCGCTCGTCGAAAAGGCGAACGCTCGCATCGACCAGGCTGTCGAGAGCGGGCGCATCGATGCAGACCAGGCTGCTGACGCCAAGGCGGAAGTGGCTGAGCGCGTCGACGCGATGGTAAATGGCGAAATGCCTCGCGGTGACTGTGACGGTCCGCGAGCTGGTGGCGGCTTCGGCCCGATGGGCGGCGGCCACATGGGTGGCGGTCACGCAGGTGGCGGTCACGAGGGTGGCGGCTTCGGCCTGATGGGCAGCAACGCCTGACCCAGCATCCTCCCTTCCCTTCCACTGTGACGCCCCCGAAAGGGGGCGTCACAGTTGTGTGCCCAAGACGCGCAGAAACGGTACCGTGTGTGGGACGGAAGGAGACCGCATTGGCAGGCGATCCTGTCTACAGGATGCAGGTAGAGGAGTCCACGGCGACGTGGGTCTCTGAGCATCAGGGCAACACGCACTACTTCTGTACTCCCGGGTGCAAGGACGCCTTCGTCGAGAACCCCGAGCAGTACGTTTCGGACTGAGGATGGTCGCAATGAGAGTGCTCGTGCTCGGCGGCACCGCGTTCTTCGGACGCGCCGTCGTCGAACAGCTTTACGACCGTGGGGACGACGTCACCGTATTCTCCCGCGGCAACACACGGCCTGAATGGTGGGGGAGTATTGGTCACGTGACCGGTGATCGCACCGACGCTGCGTCGCTGGAACAGCTTCGCGATGAACCGTTCGATGCCGTGATCGACAACATCGCCTATGCCGGAGGCGATGTCGACAGTCTGCTGGACGTCATTGCACCAACGGTCGGTCACTACGTGCTGACGAGCAGCTCGGCCGTCTACAACACCGCTCGTGGATACGCGCCGTACGGCGAAGACGACGTCGATCGAGCGTTTCGTCCGCCCGCCGACGAGGGGGTGTCGCCGGGTTGGGCGTACACGATCGGCAAACTCACCGCCGAACAGGCGCTTGTCGACCGGACCGACGTCTCATGGACGATCATCCGACCCCCGATCGTGCTGGGTCCCAACGATCCCACTCTCCGGGGGTGGTTCTACTTCCAGCGCCTCCTCGACGGTGGACCGCTGCTGCTTCGTTGCTGCGGGGAACGCAGTTTCCGGATCGTCTTTTCGCAGGATCTCGCCCGAGGGTATCTGAGAGTTCTCGACACGCCCGATGCAAAAGGGAGGGTGTACAACATCGCGCAGCAGGAAGTGGTGCGGATGCGGGACTTTCTTGCCGCTGCGGCGGAGGGACTGGACGTGCCTCTCGATGTCGTCAATATCACCGGGCGGGATCTTTCCCACGTGGCACTGGAGTATTCCGACCCGTACGACCAGCTATCGAATTTCATCCCGTCTGTGGAACGGGCCGAACGCGACCTCGGCTACCACTCGACACCGTTCAAGGACTGGGTGGGTGAGACGGCGCGCTGGTACCGGGACCATTACGACGGCGCGAATTCGCTCGGATATGAACGCAGGGATGACGAGATCCGTCTGGCCCGGGACCTCGCTTACTATCGCCGATGAGCCATCAGCCCACCTGGGCGAGGAACGACAGGACGAGTTCGTTGAACGTCTCCGCCTGGTCGATCGGCGTCGCATGGTGTGAGTGCTCTACCACTTCCAGCCGTGCGGTCGGCATGCGGTTCACGAACTCCTGTTTGACCGACACCGGCGTGTAGTCCTGGTCGGCCGAGATCACCAGCACGGGGCAGCTGATCTCACCGATACGATCCGCGACGCTCCAGCCGATGAGGGCCCGTGTGGCCGCCTTGTAGGTGGCCTTGTCGTTCTCCAGGAAGCCTTCCTTGAACATTCGGAGAAACTCGGCCTGTCCCGGCTCTGGGAAGAGCCGATTGCCGATCGTGTCGGCGATCTTGTTCATTGAGAGCAGGTTGACGAGGATCCTGCGTTGCCAGAGGTCGAATCGATCTCGCAAGGTGCTCGGTACCACGGCCGGGCCCGCGTTGACGACGACGAGGCTCTTGACCCGGTCCGGGTGGTCGACAGCCATCTGGAAGCCGACCATGCCGCCCATCGAGAGGCCTACCACGTTGACGGCAGCCGGCTCCAGAGCGTCCAGAAGTCCCAGTACGTCGGCGGCGAACATGGGGACGCTGTACGGACCGGGCGGACGGCCGGTTCGACCGTGACCCCGAAGATCGGTGAGGATGACGCGATGCCGAGCAGCAAACGGCTCTCGTTGCAGCACCCATCCCTTGCTGTTCGACCCGAGCCCGTGCAGCAGCAGGACGGGGTCTCCAGATCCGAGCGTCTCGTAGTACATCTCGAGGTCCCCGACATGTACCAGGGTCATGGCAGCGTTCCTTTCTCTGAGGCTCCAGTTGCTTCACCGACGAGCCCGAGCGCCGACGCGGCCATCAGATGCCAGAGGCCGTGGCCCTGGATCGGTGACGCGGGGTCACACCACGGTCCACCGGTCCCGGTGAGCGCATAGACGATGAGCGCAACCGAGAAGATACCGAGAGCAGCGCGCATCCGCCGGTCTTGCCTCAGTCTCGGATTTCGAAGCGCTCCCAGCGCGAAGGCGGCGACAGCGAGCGCAGTCAGGGTATGCCTCGCTGCGGGAACAACTCCGACGACGAGACTGGCGGCGGCCACCGTGACGAGCCAGATCCAGACCGCTCGGGCGTCGGGCCGTGAAGATGTCCAGACTGCCAGCCAGGACGCCGTGGCGATCACGGCGAGGATGCGCCGGCTCCCGCATGAAACCAGAAACTCGTCGCTCCGAGAACAACGAGTGTCAGTCCGAACACCAAGGCACCGGTCGTTCTGCGGCGACTCATGGTCCACACTCCGGCCACGGCGAACGCAAGCGCAGTGAACGCAGCCACCGGTTGCGCCGGAAACGTGAGACGAATCAGCTCACAGTCGTGGGGTGGCATGACCCCACCGTACCGGCGTGGGCGCGGAGCCGCGCGTCCGTGCTGCTATCTCTGAGGCACGGAGGGCCGCAGATCCGGTGCAACCCTCAGGGCACCGGCTACGCGACCGTCTTGCGATACACCCGTACGGCGAGTGGTGCGAAGACCACGAGGATGCCCGCGATCCACAACAGCGACGTGAGGACTTCGCCGGCCACCGTCTGGCCTGCCGGGAGCACCCCATCGCCGAGGACGAGTCCCCGGATGGCATTGGTGAGCACGGTGATCGGCTGGTTATTGGCGAACCCTTGAAGCCACGTGGGGAGTGTCTGCGTCGGAATGAACACCGAGCTCGCGAAGACCAGGGGAAACACCGGCAAGAACACGGCCGACTGCGCGGCCTCCGGATTCTTGACCAGCAGTCCAAGAACGGCCATCACCCACGACAGGCTGAAAGCGAAGAGCAGCGCCAATCCCAGTCCGAGAGACA
>JAACED010000020.1 GCA_011682695.1 Gammaproteobacteria bacterium | reverse complement strand
CCCCGGAACGAAGGCTGTGCGTTGTCCCACGTACTGGAACCGGTCGTCGAGTACCTGGTGTGCCCGATGCCGACCGAACCTTGCAGGCCGGCGAGTTTGCTCTCATCGAATACGGTCGCGACGAGTCCCATGTTCTTGTACGCCGTCAGTTGTTCCCCGTTGCCCACCGCAATACCGGCGCTTTCCTGTCCGCGATGCTGCAGTGCAAACAACCCGAAGTAGATGAGGCCGGCAACGTGGGATCCCGGTGCGAACGCACCAAACACTCCACAGGCCTCTCCGGGCCGATCGAATGGGCTACCCATGGGCCGCCCCCGTCATTCTGCCCGCGATGGCTCCCGCCCAGGCGTCCCTCAGCCGATCGAGAGATACGTACGATCCGTCGTCGAACTGCAGGCGATCCGAGGCCGAGGTGACTCCCCACACCTCGAAGGGACACCCGACATCTTCGGCAATCCGCGCCACATCCTGGACATATCGCTCCGGCACGAGGCACACGAAACGATGCGGGTCCTCACCAAACGACTCGGCGTGGGACGGCGTGCCGACAGCGGCCCCGATCCCGGCGGGAATGAGCAGCTCTGCGAGCGTGACGAGAGTGCCACCCCGCGCCACGTCATGGAGGATCGCCCCGTCAACCGTATGGGCAATCTGGATCGCCGTCTCGATCGATCGCCGGCCGGCTTCCACGTTGGGCAAGATCGGACGGCCGCCATGTGTGCCGAGGACGATCTTTTGAAACGCCGCCCCTGCGACGTTCTCACTCTGGGGCGGGCCAAACACGAAGATCGACATTCCCGGCTCGACGCCCGTCGTGCACACCCGGGGCATCGGATCGGCCAGTCCGAGCATGCCGACGATCGGCGTAGGGAAGATGTCGACCCCGTCGGTCTCGTTGTAGAACGACACGTTGCCGCCGACGATCGGCGTGTCCAGCGCCTCACAGGCCTCCGAAAGACCGGCAAGCGTCTCGGTGAACTGCCACATCACCGCCGGGTTCTCAGGGTTGCCGAAGTTGAGATTGTCGACGATCGCCATCGGTCGGGCGCCAAGCACGGCCACGTTGAGCGCTGCCTCCCAGACCAGTCGAGCAGCGCCGCGCCTAGGGTCGAGATGGCAGGTCAGGCCGTTGCCGTCGGTCGAGACTGCAAGACCCTTCGAAGTTCCCCGAACGCGGATGAGTGAACCGTCGAGTCCGGGCCCGACGACCGTATTGAGGAAAAGCATGTGATCGAACTGCTCGTAGATCCACGACGGGTCTCCGAGAGAAGGATGACCCATCATCTCGATGAGACAGGCTTCGAGCGCCACGTCGGACACCTGATCTTCATGTGCCCACAGATCGTTCATCCAGTCCGGTCTCGCGACCGGACGGTCGAGCAAGGGTGCGTCATCGGACAGGCTGGAAGCGGGAATGTCGGCCACGGTGCGCCCGTGGTGGAAGACGCGCAGTCGGTCGCCGGCCCGCACCGACCCGACCACGGCCGCGTCGATCTCCCACCGTTGGGCGACGGCAAGCACCTCGTCGACATTGTCCGGCGATACAAAGGCCATCATGCGTTCCTGCGATTCGGACATGAGCAGCTCGGGGGCGGTCATCCCGAGTTCACGAAGATGGACGGCGTCGAGATCGAGGTCCATGCCCGCCTCCGCCCTGGCGGCAGGCTCGCTCGCAGCACAGCTGAGCCCTGCGGCGCCAAGATCCTGCACCCCGACGACAAGACCACGCGCATACAACTCGAGGCAGGCCTCGATGAGTTTCTTCTCTTCGTAGGGGTCACCGACCTGCACGGAGGGCCGTTTCGCCGCCGCCTGCTCGTCGAAACCGGTGGATGCGAGCACCGACGCTCCCCCAATCCCGTCTCGACCGGTCGCCGCACCGAGCAGAACCGCAATCGATCCTGGAGGACCTGCGGTCCCAAGCACGAGCTGGTCTGAGCGCAGGATGCCGAGACACATCACGTTGACCAGTGGGTTTCCCCGGTAGCTGTCGTCGAACTCGACTTCTCCGCCCAATGTGGGCACCCCGACGGCATTGCCGTACCCGGCAATGCCTGCAACCACACCACCGAGCAGATACCGGGCGTGCGGGTCGTCCAGTTCGCCGAACCGAATCTGGTTCCACAGCCCCACGGGCCGGGCACCCATCGTAAAGATGTCGCGCAGGATCCCCCCCACGCCGGTGGCCGCCCCTTGATACGGCTCGACGAACGACGGATGGTTGTGGCTCTCGATCCGCAGAGCCGCCAGCCAACCGTCGCCGATGTCGACCACTCCCGCGTTCTCACCGGGTCCGACCACCACCCAGGGCGCCTCGGTCGGTAGGTCTTTCAGATGCATTCGCGAGGACTTGTACGAGCAGTGTTCGGACCACATCACCGAATACATGGCCAGTTCGGGATCGTTCGGCGACCGCCCGAGGATCCCATTGACCCGATCGAACTCCTCATCGGTCATGCCAAGACGGCGATGTAGATCAGTCACGGACCGCCTCCCCGAAACTCAGGAATGACTCGATGAGCACTCGGCCGTCCGTGGAAGTCATGAAGTCTTCGACCGCCCGCTCAGGGTGCGGCATGAGTCCGGCGACGTTGCCTGCGGCATTGGTGATTCCTGCGATGGAATCGAACGAACCGTTGGGGTTGGACGCCTCACCGATCGTCCCGTCCGAATCGCAGTAACGCAGGATGGTCTTGGGTTCCTCTTCACCACGAACGTAGTCACCTTCATAGGAGTTCAGCGGAATGCGCAGCACCTGCCCGGGCCTGGCTGCTCTGGTGAGCACCGAGTCTGTCGTCTCGACTCGCACGTGAACGGGACGGCAGATGAATCGCAGGTCCCGGTTGGCGATCAGCGCCCCAGGGAGCAGTCCCGCCTCACAGAGCACCTGGAAACCGTTGCAGATCCCAAGGACGGGCACGCCGGAGTCGGCGGCGTCTCCTACTGCGTCCATCACCGGCGAGAACCGTGCAATCGCACCGGCGCGCAGATAGTCGCCATGGGCGAAACCGCCCGGTAGCACGACACCATCCAAACCGTCCAGGGTCGTCTCTCGGTGCCACACGAACTCGGTCTGCGCGCCGAGGAGTCCGAACGCGTGAGCGACATCGTGCTCACAATTCGTACCGGGGAATACGACGATGCCGACGTTCAAGCCACGATCTCGATGTCGAAGTCTTCCATGACCGGGTTGACGAGGAACCGATCGCACATTTCGCGCGCTTGCGAGATGGCCTCGTCTCGATCCAGGCCCTGCAGGTCCAGTTCGATCGTCCGGTTGACGCGAACGGCCTGCACATCGGCGAATCCGAGATCGCCGAGGGCGCGACGAATGGTGCTGCCCTCGGGGTCGGCGATGTTCTCACGCCTCCGGATCGTCACGATGGCCTTCATCGCAGATACTCGTCGAATGATGTCCCGGTGAGCCGCTCGAACGCCTCGACGTAACGAGCCCGGGTTGCAGCCTTGACGTCATCCGGCATCGCAGGGGCGGGTGGAGTGTGGTCCCAGCCCGTCGAGTCGAGCCAATCGCGCACGTACTGTTTGTCATACGAAGGCATCACGGCTCCGACCTCGTACTGGTCTGCCGGCCAGTAGCGGGACGAGTCGGGAGTCAAGACTTCGTCGATGAGCAGCAGCTCGTCCCCGACGAAGCCGAACTCGAACTTCGTGTCTGCGAGCAGCACACCCTTCTCGACCGCCGTGGACGCGGCACGCCGGTACAGGTCGATGGCGACATTGCGAAGGCGTTCGTAGACCTCGTCGCCGACCAGCGCCCTCGCACCCGCAACGGTGAGGTTCTCGTCGTGTCCGCTCTCGGCCTTCGTCGCTGGCGTGAACAGCGGCTCCGGTAGCTGCTGAGCCATCTGCAGGCCGGCGGGAAGATGCTCGGTGGTCGGCCCTCCCCCTGCCCGATACTCGCGCCATGAACTCCCGTACAGGTAACCGCGCACGACGCACTCCATCGGGATCACGTCGGCGCGGCGCACGATCATTGCCCTGCCGGTGAGTGCCTCCACTTCGTCATCCGACAGACCGATTCCGCTCAGGTCCGTGGTCAGGAAGTGGTTGGGCGTCTCGAGGAAGTCGAACCAGTACAGAGACAGGCCCGTAAGCACCCGCCCCTTGTCGGGAATCATGTCGGGAAGCACGACGTCGTAAGCGGAGATGCGATCGGTGGCGACGAAGAGCAATCGCTCTTCGTCGACTTCATAGATCTCGCGAACTTTGCCGGAGGCCACGTGTTTGAGCGCCAGCACGGGGCGATTGTAGAAGAACGAATCCGTGACCGCTGCTATTGGACGTGAATCTCCTTGAAAGACCCCGAAGCCAGGGTTTCACGGTACGACGCGAGACGTTTCGCGAGTGCTGGATCGTCGAGCGAAAGGATGGAAACCGCGAGGAGCGCGCCGTTGGCTGCGCCATCGATGCCCACCGTCGCCACCGGCACTCCGGTCGGCATCTGTACGGTCGCCAACAACGCGTCGAGCCCGTCGAGAGAGGCGCTCAGCGGTACACCGACGACCGGGAGTGTCGTTCGCGCGGCCACCACCCCGGCGAGATGCGCGGCCTTGCCGGCCCCGGCGATGATCACCCCGACGCCGTTGGCTCGTGCCTGGCCGGCATGTGCCAGCACCCGATCGAGGCTCTTGTGCGCGGACATCACCAGCATGTCATACGGCACACCGAAGCGTTCAAGGACTTCGGCGGCCTTCTCCATCACCGGTAGATCCTTCTCGGACCCCATGAGCACGGAAACACTTCTCATCCAGCAATGTCCTTTCGATACTGGTGACCGTTGAAGCCGATCGTCGCGACCCGATCGTACGCTCTGGCTCGGGCCGACGCCACGTCTGGTCCGAGTCCGATCACGCTCAGTACCCGGCCTCCGGCAGTGACGAGCCTGCCGTCGTCTTCGCGCGTCCCGGCATGAAAGACGAGCGTGTTGTCCTGTTCAGAATCGAGACCGGTGATCCGGTCGCCGCCGACAGGAGCCTCGGGATACCCGGCGGCCGCCAGAACGACGTTGACGGCAGCCAGATCGTTCCAACGCGGAGCAACGTTGCCGGTGGTGCCGTCGATGCACGCGCCGATGAGCTCGAGCAGGTCGCTGTCGAGGGTCGGCAGGATGGCCTGAGTCTCCGGATCTCCCAACCGGCAGTTGAATTCGAGCACCTTCGGTCCGTCGGGAGTCAGGACGATCCCCGCGTAGATGAATCCGACATACCGGATACCGTCCTCCGACAGGGTCCCGAGGACCGGCTTGATGATGCTGTCGACAATGCTCTGCACCCAAGCGTCATCGAATCCTTCGACAGGAGTGAAAGAGCCCATTCCCCCGGTATTCGGACCGGCGTCACCGTCTCGGAGGCGCTTGTAGTCGCGGGCGGGACGTAACCCGATCACGCCGGTGCCGTCGGTGAGCCCGAACACGCTGATCTCTTCGCCCGGCAGGTACTCCTCGATCACGACGGTCGAGCCGGCATCGCCAAAACGCCCATCGAAACAGGCCCGGACCCAGTGCCGGGCTTCGGCGATGTCTTCGGTCACCAGGACACCCTTGCCGGCCGCCAGACCATCGGCCTTTACGACGAACGGTCCGTCTATTCGTTCGAGATGCGCCAACGCGCCCCGGTCCTCGGAGAAGGTCACGGAGGAACCCGTCGGTACGCCGGCCTTGGCCATGATCTCTTTCGCGAACGACTTCGAAGTCTCCAGTCGGGCGGCAGCACGATCTGGACCGAACACCGCAACGCCGGCCGCTCTGAGAGCGTCGGCGACCCCTGCGGCCAGTGGTGCTTCCGGCCCGACGACGACGAGGTCGATCTTTGCCGATCGGGCAAACGCCGTCACTCCCGCCGGATCAGAAGGGTCGACGCCGGTTTTCACATCCCCGAGTCGAGCGAGACCTGGGTTTCCGGGAAGCGAGATCAGCCGCCGCAGATGAGAACTCTGGGACAGTTTCCAACCGATGGCGTGTTCACGGCCGCCTTTGCCGAGGAGGAGCACATTCATCGGGTGAGGAGCATACCGGCTCGCGGAGCTCACTTCTCGGCGACCAGCATCCAGCCGGTACTCAGGACCCGCGGGCCCACTCGGTGCCACCCGACCAGAACTCCTTCTTCCAGATCGGAGCCCGGATCTTCAGCTCGTCGATGATGTACCGGGCAGCCTCGAACGCCTGGGAGCGATGGGCCGAAGAGACGGCAACCGCCACCGACACCTCCCCGAGATTGACGACGCCTGTGCGGTGATCGACGGCGACCCCGAGCACGTCCCAATGGTCCCCGGCCTCCTCGACGATCGTCATGATCACACCCTCGACCCGTTCGGCGTACGCTTCGTATTCGAGATGTGTGACACCCGTCCTCCCCTCGGAGTGGTCTCGAACGGTGCCAATGAACAGGACCGAAGCGCCTGCCGACGGCGAAGCGACGAAGGCCATCAACTCGCCACAGTCGATCGGGTCGAGCCGGACCCGCACTCGTACGTGTTTTCCAGTCATACAATCAGGCTCCCATGAGTGATCGTACCGCCCCGCGAGACGGAGATCCGAGAGTTGCTCCGCCCCTGCCGCCCCTGCCGCCCGAGCAGCCGGGCCGGGCCCCTGTCGCGCGCCGCCGCAACGTCCTTCCCGCGGCGCTCGTCGGCGGCGTCCTCGGAGCGATCCTCACCGTGGCGGCCCTCTTCGCGACCGATGTTCTCCCGCCTCAGGAGACATCGACGATATCGACCTCGACAACACTCCCTTCGGTCTCCCCGGCGCAGGCATCCTTGCCTTCGATGGCCATCGCAGCCATTGCCGACAAGGCGATTCCTTCGATCGTCACAGTCGAGGTCGGCAAGGGCAACGGCCGTACCGCTCTCGCCTCGGCGAGCGGTTCAGGGGTCGTGTACACGGCCGACGGATTCATCCTCACGAACAACCACGTGCTCAAAGACGCCGGCTTCGTGAGGGCGGTGCTCTCCGATGGTCGCATCTACCAAGCCACCGTGGTTGGCACAGACCCGGTGACCGACCTGGCGGTGATCTCGATCGATGCACCCGATCTCACTCCACTGCAACTCGCGAACCCGTCCAGCTATCACATCGGTGATCTCGCAATTGCCATCGGCAACCCGCTCGGCCTCCACGGAGGGCCATCGGTGACTTCCGGCATCATCTCGGCCATCGACCGCAGGCTGCAGGTCACCGCGGACGAGACACTCTTCGGCCTCCTCCAGACAGATGCTCCGATCACCCGCGGATCCAGCGGCGGTGCTCTTCTCGATGCAAACGGAAGGCTCGTCGGTATCACGACCGCCATCGGCCTCAGTGATGTGGGCGCGGAAGGTCTCGGCTTCGCGGTGCCGGTCGGCATCGTGCAAGGTGTCGCAAACGATCTCATTCGCGACGGTGTCGTACACCACGCGTTCATCGGTGTGCAGGTGGAACCGGCATTCAAAGACATCGGGAGAGCCCAGGTCCCTGAAGGCGCCCGAATCGTCGCGTTCGAAGGAACCACCGGCATCCAGGACACCGGAACCCAAGTCGGAGACATCATCACCGCCATCGACGGCACCAGTGTCATCGGTGTCGCAGACCTCATCGCTCTGCTCCGCACACGCCGGGCGGGGCAGACGGTCACGCTCTCGCTGTTGCACGACGGGATTCCGATCGAAGTCGACGCGGTACTCGGTCAACGGCCATGAACGAGGACCTCTTCTCACAGCTGTTCGACCTGTTCAACCAGCCGGGACCGGTGAACTGGAAGCTGGCGGCCGAACTCACCGGCCATCTCGCGGGCGGCAGGGAACCGATCGAGCCGTGGATGGCGGAGGAGTACCAGGATCTGAGCCGTCTCGCCCAACTACAGATCGCCGAAGAGACTCCTCTGGACCCGGGAGCGTTCTCCAACGTGATCCCGGCGGATCGGCGCGGCTGGGCGGATTCGCATCTGATGAGTTTTCGGTATCTGATCGAGCGGATCGCGCCGAAGTTCGCAGAGGGGCCCATGCCCGGCGCTCTCGCCATGCTCGGTCCGGCACTGTTGGGTCTGCAGATGGGCATCATGATCGGTTTTCTCAGCCATCGGACGCTCGGTCATTTCGACATCGGCCTCCCGAGTGTGGAGGCGACGGACATCTCGCTCATCGTTCCGAACGTGGAGGCGTTTGCCACCGAGAACGGTCTCGACCGCCGGCAGGTGCGGCTGTGGGTTGCCCTGCGCGAGCTCGTTCACGCCACTCTCTTCTCGAGACCGTGGGTACGGCCTCACTTCCTCGAACTCGTCGAGCGGTATCTCGACGGCCTCGAACTCGACCCCGAGGCACTTGCAGGGCGCCTCCAGGGCTTCCAGGACCCCGAGCAGTTCGAACAGCTCGTCGGCGAGTCCGGCGGGTTCTCGGGCCTGCTCACCACCCCGGAGCAGCAACCCGACCTCGAGGCACTCCAGGCGTTCGTGGCAATCATCGATGGCTACGCGGAGTACCTGGTGGACAGGGCAGCGGCGCGGCTGCTGCCGGACCTCGCCCGGATGCGGGAGGCGCTCAACCGCCGCCGATCCGAGCCCGCCCAGGGAGAGCAGGTCCTCACCGCGCTGCTTGGTCTCGAGTTGCGACCGAACGAGAAGATCGGCACGGCGAGCTTCTGCGACGAAGTCGCCCGCCGCTGGGGTGAAGACGCACTTGCGACGCTTTGGGAACAGCCGGCGAACTTGCCGAGTTTGGCCGAGCTCACCGATCCGGTCGGATGGGCGGCCCGAGTCCTGCTCCCCGCCGAAGAACTCTGAACCCAGGGCTCGTAGGTACCCCAGGGGTACCCCTGAGCCCAGGGTTCACAGGTATGGGGTAGCGTTCGCAAGAAGGGAGATCACCATGCCGGCAACCATCGGACAGCCTGCCCCATCATTCACCCTCAAGGATCAGGACAACAACGAGGTCACCCTGGAGTCACTGCGGGGTCGCAAGACGCTCGTCGTGTTCATCCCCTTCCCGTTCACGGGGAACTGCGAAGCCGAACTGTGCGCCATCCGGGACCATCTCACCGACTTCAACGAGGTCGACGCCAACGTCGTGGCCATCACCTGCGACACCCGTCATGTCCACAAGCACTGGGCCGAGGAGCAAGGCTACGGTTTCCCCATCCTGTCGGACTTCTGGCCGCACGGTGCCGTCGCAACCGAATATGGATGCTTCGATGAGAACCTCGGGTGCGCCACTCGCACCACCTACGTTCTCGATGCCGACGGCGTCGTTCGAGAGATCATCGCCTCCGGCAGCCTTGGTGTCACTCGGGACGTCACCGACTATGAGATCGCCCTGGAGCACCTGTAGACGACGAGACACCGGACAGCCCGCACCATCCGCTCCTCCAAGACCTTCTTAGGAGTCTTCGTCGGAGTCGCCCTCGGGTTCCTCCGAGGCACCCTCATCGAGGCCCCGGCGGAATTCCTTGGCGGAGGCGCCCAGCGAACGAGCGAGGTCCGGCAGTTTGCGGGCTCCGAAGAGGAGCAATAGGACAACGAGGATGATGATCAACTCACCGCCGCCGAGTCTTCCTCCGAACATGTCTTCACCTTCCGTGTCAGGATCTGATCCTACTGGATCTGGGACGCGACCTCGCCTGCGACTCGCCAAGACTGCCGGTCCAGCTGAAGAACGACCTCGTCGACCCCGCGTAGTCGCCGGACCAACTCACCCGACGTCACCGAGAACAGAGCGGCGGTAACCCTTCTGCCTCGGGCATCGACCAGCACGGCTCGTCGCAGCAGCGCAGGGTCCTTTCCGACGTCACGACACGCTTGATCGACCGTTCCCGCCCGGGCCTCGTACGCCTCGACGCCAGTCGCCAACCACCCGTCGACCCTGCCCGCCAAGTCGGCCACCCGCGTCCAGATCGGGACCTGTTCTTGCACCGGTGCCGGTAGCACCGGAGCGTCCACGACCCGGAAGCGAGCACCGTCGTAGCCGACGAGATCACCACCGAGCATGGCTCGCATGAGCGCGGCATCACCGGCAGTCTCGACCAGGATCCGGCTCCTTCCCCCGCAGAGCGCGTCGAGGGACGCGACGGACTTGGCGGTCACAGGGGTCGGAGCGGCAAGAGCGACGACGAGTTCGGCACCGGTGGTCGCCATCGCGGTAGCAGACGCCAGGACGATCGGGTCCCAGTCGGCCCCGTCCAGCCCGAACCAGAGACTTCCGAAACCGGCCTTCTCGAGCCCGGCCACCTCCTCCGGGAACACCGGATCGGGAACCCCGGAGATCGCGACGCCGAAGCGCATGGTCAATCCAGAGAGAACGAATCGATGAATTTCTGGAGCCGTTCCCGGGTCACGAATCGCACCCTCGGTTCTCGCTGCTCCTGGTTGTGGATGCTGAAGGGAGCGAACTTGGCACTGACGAGCAAGCCCCGGTCGGCGCGGGCATCCAGGAAGCCGACCATGAACGAGCGGATCGTTCCTTCGTCAAGTTCGGGGTAGTCGCCGGGCCGGTACACGTCCTCGCGTACGTACGTCGTCGTCCCCGCCTTCGTGGCCGTGTACACGGACGGATCCGCACCGGGAGAAATGGAGTATCCGAACAGGCGCAGTATGCCCCGGACCATGTCGGCGGCGGTCATCGAACCCGGATCGATGCCTTGGGCGCGAAGGCCGATCTCGAGAGCCTTCGGGATCCGCAACTCCTCACCGATCGGCTTGAGCGTCTCGCTTGCCGTGACCGTTACGAGTTCCGGAGGTGTGCCGGCCGGCTCCTCCTCGAACTGTCGGTCGAACGCATCGAAGCCGATGCTCGCGAAATGCAGCCGCGGCGTCACCGACAGCGGCGGCAGCAACCCAGGCTCGGCGAGTGACAGCTCTTCGATTCTGCGCGGCTCTTCTCCGCGTCCTGCGAACACGACGACCTTGGTGACCTCGTCGATGGGTAGCGAATGCTGCTTGTCGTGGACGACCTCCACGGCTTCGGACAGAAGGAGCTCGACAAGGACCGGGTCCGGTTCACCTGGAGGCAGGGGGACATCAAACGTGACTTGGGCTTCGTCTCCGCGCACATGGAACGCCATGACCCTGGGACGAGGCTGTTCGAGATCGAGTTCGGGTGCAAGAGAATCGCCCACCTTGAGCTGTTCCTTGAGGGCCTTCGTCCTGCGACTCAGCACCGTGCCCACGATCGCGAGCAAGATCGCCACGACCAGGAGCAGCACACCAACGAACCCAAGGTCTTCCACCGCATCTCCTCACCTCTGAATGGCATCCATGCTACCGCCGCGAAGCGCTCCGTTTAGGAGACTCTGCGTATCTTCGCCGCGCGTTCCTTGCGGATGCGCCGCCGCTCGCGTTCGGAGAGGCCGCCCCAGATGCCGAACTTCTCGCTCTGCTGGATAGCGAACTCGAGGCAATCGATACGAACCTCACAGGCACTGCAGATGGCCTTGGCCTTTCGGGTCGACGCGCCGCGCTCGGGAAAGAAGAGGTTCGCGTCACCCCCTCTGCAGTTCGAGTAGTCCTGCCAGGACAGATCCTCGACGGCGAGCGCCTCGATGAGACTCCTGTACAAGACCGCCCTCCAAGCGCCAAACGTGTAATTACATACATGTAATCAAACCCCGCGCGCGCTGTCAACCCCGAATCGACCGGCCGCCGCGAAGTGCCGGGATTCCTGACGGTTCCACCCCGCCATAGATACCCCTTCGAATCGAGGGGCAAGGCCTCGCGGTGCTAGCCTCGCCGCGACCACTATTCCACTGTGCTGAGGAGGTTCGTAGTGACGACCACCCAACAAGGCACGGGCAGGAGAACGCCCAGACAGTACCGGACGTTCTTCGGCGAGTTCTACGGCTCGGATGTCGGAAAGAAGTGGGTCATGGCGGTTACGGGCATCCTCTTTCTGACGTATGTCCTCGCCCACATGATCGGGAACCTGAAGATCTTCCTCGGCACTGCTGCCGATGGTGTCTACCACCTCGACGAGTACGCCGAGTGGCTGCGCTCGATCCTTCAGCCGTTCCTTCCCCACAATGTCTTCCTCTGGCTATTCCGCATCGTGATCGCAGCGGCGCTCGTGCTCCATTTCCATGCGGCCTATTCACTGACCAAAACGAACTGGAGGGCGAGAGGATGGGGAGCGAAGCCTGTCCGCTACCGCACTCCGAGGGAGTACCTGGTGGCCGACTACGCGTCGAGGACGATGCGCTGGTCGGGCGTGATCATCCTGATGTTCATCGTCTGGCACCTGATGGACCTGACGTGGGGCAACGTGAACCCCGAGTTCGTAAGTGGCGCGGTGTACGACAACGTCGTGGCCAGCTTCTCCCGTTGGCCGGTTGCGACGTTCTACATCGTCGCCAACATCCTGTTGGGCTTTCACATCTACCACGGCGCATGGAGCCTCTTCCAGAGTCTCGGGTGGAACAACCCACGGTTCAACCCATGGCGGCGGTGGTTTGCCACGGCGTTCGCCTCGGTAATCGTGATCGGCAACGTCAGCATCCCGCTCGCGGTGCTGACCCATGTGGTCGCGTGAGCGAAGGGACATCATGATCAAGCTCGATGCAAAGATCCCGGAGGGACCGATCGAGGAGAAGTGGACCAAGTATCGCTTCGACACGAAACTGGTCAACCCGGCGAACAAACGTAAGTACAAGATCATCATCGTGGGCGCAGGATTGGCAGGCTCTTCGGCGGCGGCAGCACTGGGCGAGTTGGGCTATGAGGTCGAGGTCTTCACCTACCACGACACACCTCGACGAGCCCACAGCATCGCCGCCCAGGGCGGCATCAACGCCACCAAGAATTATACGAACGACGGTGACTCGGTTGTTCGATTGTTCTACGACACGGTCAAGGGCGGCGACTACCGCTCCCGCGAGGCCAACGTGCACCGCCTGGCCGAAGTGTCCAACGAGATCATCGACCAGTGCACTGCGCAAGGAGTCCCATTCGCCCGTGAGTACGGCGGCACGCTGGCGAACCGGTCGTTCGGCGGCGCGCTCGTGTCGCGAACGTTCTATGCCCGGGGCCAGACGGGCCAGCAGTTGCTGCTCGCCTCCTACCAGGCGATGGCCAATCAGATCCATGCAGGCAAAGTCACCCTGCGCACCCGGATGGAGATGCTCGATCTGGTCATCCACGACGGCAGGGCGGTCGGCATCGTCACCCGAAACCTGCTCACCGGCAAGATCGAGAGCCACTCCGCACATGTGGTCGTGCTCGCCACCGGCGGGTACGGCAACGTGTACTACCTGTCGACCAACGCCATGGCCTGCAACGCCACGGCCATCTGGCGGGCGCATCGGAGAGGGGCGGCGTTCGCCAATCCCTGCTTCGTACAGATCCATCCGACGTGCATCCCCCAGAGCGAGGAGTTCCAGTCGAAGCTGACGCTCATGTCGGAGTCGCTGCGCAACGACGGCCGCATCTGGGTACCCAAGGATCCGAACGAGACCCGTCCCCCCAACGAGATCCCCGAGGAAGACAGGGACTACTACCTGGAGCGACGGTATCCGTCGTTCGGCAACCTCGTGCCCCGCGACGTCGCTTCGCGTAACGCGAAGATCATGATCGATCAAGGACGGGGAGTCGGTCCGCGCAAGAACGGCGTCTACCTGGACCTCACCGACGCGATCAAGCGGCTGGGCAAGAAGACCATCGAGGAACGCTACGGCAACCTATTCGAGATGTACGAACGCATCACGGACGAGAACCCGTACGAGGTGCCGATGCGGATCTACCCCGCGACGCACTACACGATGGGCGGCCTCTGGGTCGACTACGAGTTGATGAGCACCATCCCGGGACTGTTCGTGCTCGGGGAAGCGAACTTCTCCGATCACGGTGCCAACCGTCTCGGAGCGAGTGCGCTGATGCAGGGCCTGGCCGACGGTTACTTCGTCCTGCCCTACACGATCGGTAACTATCTGGCACCTCTGCTGGGGACCGAACCGATGGACACCGGCAGCGAAGCGTTCGACCGGACCGAGCAAGAAGTTCGTGATCGTCTCGATCATCTGCTCTCGGTCAACGGATCCCACACCGCCACATGGTTCAACAAGGAACTCGGCAAGATCCTCATCGACCACGTCGGCATGGTCCGCAGCGAGGAGGGACTCACCCAGGCATTGGAGATGATCCGGACGCTCCGCGAAGAGTTCCATGCCGACCTGAAGGTGCTCGGCACGAACGAGAGCTTCAACCAGGCGCTCGCCAACGCCGGAAGGGTGTGGGACTTCTTCGAGTTGGCGGAGTTGATGACCCTCGACGCTCTCGACAGGCGAGAGTCGTGTGGCGGCCACTTTCGCACCGAGAGTCAGACCGAGGAGGGGGAAGCACTTCGCAACGACGAGGAGTACTCCTACGTCGCCGCCTGGGAGTTTGCGGGCATCGGCCACGAGATCGAGGAGGTTCTTCACAAGGAGCCCCTCCAGTTCGAATACGTCGCGCTGTCACAAAGGAGCTACAAGTAATGGACGTCACACTCAAAGTCTGGCGCCAGGACGGACCCGAAGCTCCCGGCACGTTCGAAACGATCCCCGTACAAGATATCAGCGAGCACATGTCCTTCTTGGAGATGCTCGACATCGTCAACGAGCAGCTCACCACCAAGGGTGAAGACCCGATCTCGTTCGACAGCGACTGTCGTGAAGGCATCTGCGGGATGTGCGGCATGGTGATCAACGGCCATCCGCACGGACCGCAGGATGGAACGGCAACCTGCCAGCTCCACATGCGCAAGTTCAACAATGGTGACACCATCGTCGTTGAGCCCTGGCGCGCGAAAGCGTTCCCGATCGTCAAGGATCTCGTGGTGGACCGCAGCCCGCTCGATCGGATCATCGAGGCAGGTGGATACATCACGATTCGGACTGGGAGCGCTCCGGACGCCAACCTGATCCCCGTGCCGAAGCCGGCGTCGGACGCCGCGATGGATGCGGCGTCCTGTATCGGATGCGGCGCCTGTGTGGCTGCGTGTCCGAATGGTGCAGCACAGCTGTTCACCGCCGCCAAGGTGGCACATCTCAACCTGCTGCCGCAGGGTCAACCGGAGCGTTGGACCAGGGTCGAAGCGATGGTCAACGAGATGGAGCTGTACTTCGGCTCGTGCGCCAACCACGGTGAGTGCGAAGCGGCGTGCCCGAAGAATGTCTCGATCGATTTCATCGCTTTGATGAACTTGGACTTCATCAAGGCGAAACTCAAGAACCGTAGGCGGACAGCACAGACCGTCCAATAGAGCGCTACTCGATCGTGTGGAGGGGGCCTACGGGCCCCCTCTCCCGTTCCGAGACGGCTCACATGATCTGGACTCGCGCCGCGTCATCGGGAAATGGCGCCGGAGGCCCACACAACCCCCCTTGTCGGCACCCACTTACAGTGATACTCTGGCCACCTGGCGCGGTTTCGCGCAGGACTGGGAGGCCGGGACACGCCCTCGCGGGCAGAGAAGAAAAGGGGTGAGGTCGTTATCAGCCAGCTGGTCCCCCTCGACTTTCTCATCTGTACGATGGCGTCGTCCGCGCGGGCCGTTGCCCGGCGAGAGGCAGGGACACCATGAGGTTTCATAACAACCGGGGTAACACCACCCTCTGGTTTGTGGCACTGATCAAGATCATCCCCGTTGCAGTTCTCATTGGGTGGTGTAGATTTCATGGTTGGGCCAGTGGTGTGTTGAGACCGCCACGCTGGGAGACAGTCCTGGGAGGACATGCGTGAGATCGCTTCGCGGGCGAAACCGTCACCAAGACGGAGCGACTCTCGTCGAGTTCGCCTTGGTGATGCCGCTCATCATGCTCCTCTTCGTCGGAATCATGGAGTTCGGCATGTCTTTCTATGACTTCCTCACCGTCGAACAGGCCGCACGCGAAGGAGTCCGCACGGGAGCATTCGTGGGGACGGCACCAGATGCCGACTGCCAGATCGTCACGAGTATCGTCAACTTCCTCCCCAACGGATTCCTCGACCGGATCGATCACATCGAGATCTATGAGGCGACGTCCGACGGTGACCAGATCGCGTCGCTCACCAACACATGGCAGTACAAGAACGGCGACCCACTCGACTGTGCGTTGAACTGGATCGTCGTCGAACAGTGGCCGTCGACCACCCGACAGACCGCTGCCGGTTCGCAACCGCTCGACATCATCGGCATTCGTATCCAGATGACGCACAACTGGATCACCGGTTTCCCACCCTTCACCGGAAGCTACCTCATCGATGAGAGCACCATCCTGCGTATGGAACCGGAGATGTTCGGATGAGGTCACGTCTGCGGAAACTCGTACGACCCGGGGCATCCGAGAACGGAGCCGTCCTCGTGTGGGCGGCCGGCTCCCTTGTCGTGCTCCTCGCATTCGCAGCGCTCTCCGTCGACCTCACGTGGCTGTATCTCAATACGTCCAGACTTCAGAACGCCGCCGACGCAGCCGCACTCGCAGGCGTGGTGAATCTGCCTGGTTTCATGGATAAGGCCCAGGAAGACGCGGATGCCGCGGCGGCCGCAAACGGGTACCCAGGTGGAGGCGTCGAACTCGTCCCTCTCGCCGACAACAGCCTCCAGGTGGTGCTGACCACCAGCGTGCCCACCTATCTTCTCCGCATCATCGGGTTCGACCAATTCACGATCGCGAGAAGGTCTACCGCCCAATACATCAAACCCGTGCCGATAGGCAGCCCCGACAACTGCTTCGGCGAGGCACCGGTCAGTCCCCCAGGCACCGCCTGCACCGGCGGCGACCCGAACTTCTGGGCGGCGATCTCCGGTCGTCGCACCAACAAGTTCAACGGGGACGCATTCGCGACGGAGTTCTGGGACGACCCGTGGTCCGGAAGCCACTTCGACAACACCCAATACCGGCCGGCCGGCTACTACTACGGCATCGAAGTAGCGCCCGGTTCCTCCGACCTCACGGTCCACATCTACGACGCCGGGTTCTACAACCGACGGAGCTTGAGCGATGAGACCGGTGATCGTGAACAAGATGACGGTGGAGGCACCGACACCCACTTCAAAATGTACGCGCCGGATACCACACCGCTCGACCCGACCGACAACCCTCCCATCACCGGCTGCCAGTTCGACATCCCCAGCGGCTACTACGCCTCCACCTACAAGAATCGCTGGGCAGAGCTCTGTAATGTCAGCAGCTCGTTGACACCAGGGATCTATGTCCTCCGTGTCTGGACCGACGGAACCATCGGCGGCACGAACCAGTACTCGGTCCACGCCTCAGTCGCCTCAGGGTCCACCCCGCACGTCTACGGCATCAACGATATCTCGATCTTCACCAATCAACCCAGCACCACCAGCATTCTGAACCTGGCAAAAGTCGAGCAGATCCATGCAGGGAAGAGACTCGAGCTGCACTTCTACGACCCGGGTGAGGACAACGGCGACGCCTACA
This sequence comes from Gammaproteobacteria bacterium, assembly GCA_011682695.1. Classification (NCBI taxonomy): domain Bacteria; kingdom Pseudomonadati; phylum Pseudomonadota; class Gammaproteobacteria; species Gammaproteobacteria bacterium. The sequence goes on along the minus strand of JAACED010000020.1, from coordinate 21,358 downwards.
TGACCGTCAAGATGCCCGATGGCACGACGGCCCAGTGTTCGTGGTACTCCGAAGACGAATACGGCAATACCACGACTCCACCGGGCGAAGGCGGTTTCGGAGCCTGCCGGATTCAGACATCCGACGGAAGCCCAATATTCAACGGCCAGTGGGTCACGGCGAACGTCGAGATTCCATCGAGCTACACGTGCACATCCAACTGCTGGTGGTACATGGAGATCGAGCTCAACCAGCCGCACGACAGAACGACCTGGATGGCCCAGATCATCGGCAACCCGGTTCGACTGATCGCCAACCCTTGATGACATGATGAAGCGGATCCACAACGAACAGGGCGTCGCAGCCATTGAAGCCGCGCTGATCCTCAGCCTGCTGCTGCTCGTGGCCCTCGGGAGCGTCGAGTGGGGCCTGGGACTTCGCGACTGGCTGAGCGTCACGGCCGGCACACGTGAAGGCGCGCGGGTCGGGGCGGCCGCAGGCGACGAGGCCAACGCCGACTGCGTGATCCTCGAGGCGACTGCCGGGGCGATTCGCGACATCAACGGCGCGGTCGTTGAAGTGTGGGTCTACGAATCCGACACGACCGGCACGATCGGACTCCGCCAGCGATACCGTCCGTTCGTGACCGGAGACGACAGCGCTCTCCTCCGCTGTGGAGCATGGTTTCTCGTGCAGTCCGACTGGCCAGAATCGGCGCGAGACAACGATGGCGCCACCCGCGACTGGCTGGGGGTGCGAGTCGTCTTCGACCACGACTGGCTGACCAATTTCGGCGGCTTCTCGGGGTCCGTCTGCGAGCGCGGGACGGCAGTCGGAAAGGACTGCTGGGCTACGAGCACGGTGATGCACATCGAACCGGATCCAACTCCCTGAGCCGACATACCGCCGGAGCACGACTCCCGAACTCCTGCGAACCACACGATGTGAACCGAAGTTCGCCCGCTCCGAGCGACACCAACGATGGGAGCAGCCACACCCGTCAACCGCGTGACACCCCAACGTACGAGGGCAAGCGGTCAGAGCACTAGCCTCACCCGATATGCACACCTCTCCTCGCCTTCTTCCGGCGCTCATCTCGCCATTCACTCGAACAGGTGACCTCGACCTCGACGCCCATCGACACAACCTGACCGCACTCGCGGAGCGGACCGTCAAAGGCTTCCTGATCGCCGGGTCGACTGGTGAAGGCCCCTACCTGGAACCCGGAGAACGCCAGGCCCTCCTCGAAACTGCACGAGACACGCTCGGCACAAAACCCTTTCTGCTGTGCGGTATCGCCGCGGAGACCACACGAAGGGCTGTCCGGCAAACAACGGAGGCGGTCGAAGCTGGTGCCGACGCCGTCCTCGCCATGACCCCCACCACCCTTGCCCGAGGCAGCCACGATGCCGTCCGCCGGTTCTTCCTCACGCTGGCCGACACCTCTCCCCTGCCGGTGATGATCTACTCGGTCCCCCCGTACACCGCCTACGAGATCCCCACCGACCTGGCCGTCGAACTCTCACACCATCCCAACATCATCGGGATGAAGGACTCCGGGGGTGACGTCGCGCGGATGGCCCGCCTCGTGCAGGAAGCCCCTGCCGACTTCCTGTTGTTCACCGGGGCAACCCGATCGATCACCTTCTGCATGGCTGCGGGTGCGTATGGAGCGATCACCGCCTCGTCCAACTACCTCACGTCCATGGCCCTCGAGGTCATCGCAAAGGCACACCGATCCCCCAAGAGCGCGCTCTCGGATCAGGCAGAACTGACCAGGATCGCCTCGGCGGTCGAGGCTTACAGGATCCCCGGCGTGAAGGCCGCCGCCGAGATGAGCGGACTCCGGCCCGGCTCTCCGCGGGCGCCGCTCGCGAAGCTCGGTGCCAGGGACATCAAGAAGATCAAACAGGCTCTTCTGCCGATCCTGAACGACTGATCACCCGAAACTTCTGCAGCCTTGCCCCCATCGGCCTCGCTCGGTTCGAACCCCTCCGTCGACGGACATAGAGAACCCGAGAACACATACTGCTTGCAATCGCAAGCACTTTCGCCGAACCCTGCTAGCCTGGCAATAAGGAAGAGAAAGGAAGCCATGGCATTCAAATTCCTCACCGACGAATGGGCCGCCGCCGTCACCGAAGCACTCAAGGCGAGCGAAGGTTTCACGTCGTCTGCCAACATGAGCCTCCAGTTCGTCGTCACCGATGCACCCGAAGGCGAAGCGAAGTTCTACATGGACGCCACCGGAGATACCCCGGTGCAGGCAATTGGCGAGATGGAAGACCCGGACGTCACGATCACGTCCAACTACGAGACTGCGTCGAAGATCTTCAAGGGTGACCTCAACACGCAGATGGCATTCATGACCGGCAAGATCAAGGTCGCCGGCAACATGGCCAAGCTCATGACCCAGCAGGTCGCCCTCGGCCACTACGCCACCGCCACCGCCGGCGTGGACGTCGAGTACTGAGAACCCCCTGAACCCTGGGCTCGTAGGTGCCTTATGGGTACCCCTGAGCCCTGGGTTCACAGCAACAGAACAACAATGTGGGCGGCCCGAAGGCCGCCCAACTCTCACTCCATCCCATCGCCTACTTGCGGCGTTTGGCAACCTCGTCCTTGAGGCCCTTGCCGGGATGGAACTTCGGCACGAACTTGGTCTTGATATACAGACTCTCCCCGGTCGCCGGGTTCAAGCCCTTGCGACCCGGTCGCTTCGTCGATTCGAAGCTCCCGAACCCGGTCACCTGCACTCGATCACCCTTCTTCATCGCCTTGGTGATCTCACCAAACACCGTCTCGACCGCCGTATGGGCGGCCTTCTTGCTGATGCCCGCGGCAGCAGCAACCTTTTCTACGAGGTCTCCCTTATTCATTCGACCGCCTCCTGGCAGAGAACTACAACATTGTGATTCTGGCAGGACAACACCCCGATTACAACGAAAGCCCCCGCACACCGGGGGCTTTCGTTCCTTCCAGGACGGTTACAGAGTGATACTGTGCAGGTCTTCGATCTTGGCCTTCACCGCCACGGCAGCCTCGCGCAGCGCCTCCAACTCAGACTCGGTGATGTCCAGTTCGACGATCTTCTCGACGCCCTTGGCGCCTAGCTTGGCGGGGACACCCAGGTACACGCCCTCGATGCCGTACTCGCCGGACGTCCACGCACACACCGGCATGACTTCGCCGGTGTCCTGCAGAACTGCTTCGACCATCTGCGCGGCTGCCGCCGACGGGGCGAAATAGGCGCTCCCCGTCTTCAGCAGTCCGACGATCTCCGAGCCACCCTTGCGGGTACGCTCCACGATCGCCTCGATCTGGTCTGCCGTCAACACTTCCGTCAGCGGCTTGCCGGCGACCTTGACCTGTGACGGCACCGGCACCATCGTCGGCCCGTGGCTGCCCAGGGTGAGCGCTTCGATGTCGAGCACGTCGACACCGCTCACCTCTGAGACGAAGTGCACGAACCGTGCCGTATCCAGCATGCCTGCTTGGCCCATGACCTTGTTGTGCGGCAGACCGGATACCTCGGCGGCCAGCGTCGTCATGTGGTCGAGCGGATTGGTGACCACGATCAGTGTCGCCTCCGGCGAATACTGCACGATCTGCTCGACAACGCTCTTGACGATCTTGGCGTTCACCTCGAGTAGGTCCATCCTGCTCATACCCGGCTTGCGGGGAAGCCCGGCGGTGATCACCACGACGTCGCTGCCCACGGTGTCTGCGTAGTCGTTCGTCCCGACGACCAACGTGCGGTATCTCTCGATCGGCCGGGACTCGTTCATGTCGAGGGCAAGCCCCTGCGGAAGACCCTCGACGATGTCCGTCATGACGACTTCGTCGGCGAGATCCATCTGGGCGATCCGCATCGCCGTCAGTGACCCATACTTGCCCGCCCCGACAACCGTGACCTTGCTCATAGTTCCAACTCCTTGGCTCGCGGCCTCTGACTCAAGGCTAGTGCAATCAGAATCCGTCTCAGCCGCAAGTAGACGAAGCCCGAGCATGCGCTCGATGGCATCGATCAACCGTCGCCTGCATCTACCATCTGCCCCCGTGCGACGTCTTCTCTTCCTCGCCTTCGCAACTCTGGTAGTGGCCTGTGCGGTCCCTGCGACACCGAGTTCGACCACTGCCCTGAAGTCATTCGACCTCAATGACACCGGCCTCCTCACCCGCCTCGGGTCGGCACCGTTCGCCGACGTCGTGTGGCAACGCACGGTGCACGACATCACCGTCGTCGGGTCGCGACCACACCCCGACCCGGCCGAGCTCGATCTCCTCGAAGGCGCACTCTCCGAACTGCCCCGTGTGCTCTGGGAGGTCGGCACCCCGCGATCCATCATCCGCGTGGCATCGGCTCCGGAAGAAGAGCAGGTAGGCCACGTCGTCGCCTTCACAAGAGGGCCCGACATCTACCTCGTCGACCGGACGTTCGACCCCGACGGTGGCGGCACCACGCGCCTCGACCTCGCACGCGCCCTCGCCCACGAATTCGCGCATGTCGCACAGTTCCGCGCTCTCGACCCCGCCTACATCCAAGCGGCGCTCGACGGCGACATCGCTCGGGTCGACCCTGCCGACGGCTCGGACCTCGTCGTCTCCTTCGCTGCCCAGACCGGCTGGACCAACGAATCCGCCGATCCACTCCACGCCGACTGGCGACTCGAGGGCAAGGCGGCCACCGAGTACGGGCAGACCGGACCGGCCGAAGACATGGCCGAATCGGTCGCCATGCTCGTGCTGGGCCGCGCCGACTGGATTCCGCCGGACCACAGCACGTGGGTGACGAAGTGGCTCGACACGTCGGTCAGACGGCTCGCCGCGGGCAAACCATGGATCCCTGCGGGTGCTGTCGAAGTCTCCACCAAGGAGGACCTCTACGACGAAGCGGCCGCAGGCAGGGCGGCACCGGGTGCCACGCATGCCGAGGCCCACTACTTCGAGCTCGCCGCAAGTGTTCCGAACCACCTCGCCCTCGGCCCCGAAATCGAACACAAACTCCTCCAGCGCGGATTCGGAGGCAGCTTCACGCGGATCAATGATGATCATCTCCCCCACTACCAAGGCAGCTTCGCCCGCTCCGATGGAGTCCGGTTCTGGGTCGAGCTGTGGGACTTTCGGGAATCGACCGGCTTCTCATCGGCACCTGACGTTCCCGTCCTCGTGTACGTCGAACTCTGGTAGCGATCCCTGACTGGCTCAGGTCTTACAAACTCCGAACATCTCACTCACAGCGTGCACACAGCCGTGCCCGATCCTGTCTTCAGACCTTCAAAGGAGACAGCATGCGATCGAGAGCCGGCCTCTGGGCCACCATCGGCGTCACCGGTGCCCTGATACTGACCGCTTGCGGACCGATCGACGGACCTCAGGCTGTCGCCGGAACCGCCGTTGCGACGACGCAGTCCCAGCCGGCCACGGCAACCACAACCGCCACGGCGACCACGACCACCGCAGCGACCACGACCATCCCTCCTGCCGAACCGGTCCCGTTGGCGGCGCTGTCGACGACCCAGCCGGCCGAGCCGGCCGCAACCTCTTCGACAACGACCACCACGACAGCCCAATTGACCGAAGAAGACGTCGCTGTCGACCTGAGCGACATCGACGCCATGCTCGCCGACCTGGATCGCCTCCTCGGTGATCTGGACTCGAGCTTCAACGAAGACGAAGGAGACGTAACCCCATGATCAAGAGAACCATCACTGCAGCCGTGGCGCTGAGCCTCGTGCTCGCCCTGCCAGGCGTTGCCATGGCACAGACAACCGACGGCCCGACTCCCGACGGAACGGTCGCCGAACAGACGGTAGACAGTCAACGGCCAGGCATCGTCGACAGGATCAAGGAACGGGCCCAGCACGCCATCGACAGGCGGCTCGCGACGATCGACAGGCTGCGGACGGCCCTGAACGAGAAGGGTCATGCAACCTCAGCCCACAAGGCGGACCTGTTCGTCGATCTGAACGAAGCCAAGGCCGGACTCCGGACATTGTCGAGAGAAATCGATGCGGCGAACACGATCGATCAGCTTCGAGTTCTCGTACCCAAGATCGCCACCGACTTTCGAATCTATCTGGTCCTTGCACCGAAAGTCCACGAAGTGATCGCCGCCGACACGGCCGTGTGGGCGGTGAACAACCCGGCGACCAACGTGTACGAGAAGCTCTCTGCGCTCGTCGACCGAGCCGATCAGGCCGGCTACGACGTGACCGAGGCCCAGGCGGCGCTGCAGGAGATGCAGACGCACATGACTAAGGCCGAAGCGTACGCCGCCCCGGTCCCGAACCAGGTCATCGACCTGGAGGCGAGCGACTGGGAGAACCCGGCCAAATCACTGCTCAGACAGGGACGTGACGACCTCATCCAGGCGAGGGACGAACTCCGTGCGACCAAGGATTCCGCCAAGGCCGCCGCTCAGGCGCTGCGCGACGCGATCCATGATGCGTTGGCCGACGACGCCGCGTAACCGCACCCGCAACCGGAATGTGTTGAGCCCCCGTCAAAGGGGGCTCAATGCTGTACGGTTGCAGTGGGAGGTGTCCCGTGGACGCAACGCATCGCAGGTTCGCGACCGAGTGCTTCAACGCAGCTTGGGATCTACTCGAAAAGCGCGACCACACTCCCGAGGAAGTCGACGAGATGGTCGATCTCGCCCATGCGTCCAGATGGCACTGGGCTCAGACCAAGGCCTGCACCCCGCTCAACCTCGCGGTCGGGGCGTGGCAACTCTCGAGGGTGTATGCGGTTGTGGGCTGTCCAGACCTGGCGCTTCACCATGGACAAGAGTCGCTCCGCCTATGCCAGGACAACGATCTCCCGGCTTTCTATGAGAGCTATGCCTATGAGGCGCTTGCCCGGGCTGCGTCCGACGCGGACCGGGAGCGATACCTCGTTGCCGCCCACGATCTCGCGTCGAGAGTGGACGATGAGGAGCATCGCGAAGCGCTGCTGGCGGATCTGGCGACGATCTAGGATCGTGAGACCCCCGTTCTCCCCCGTCGACCTCGGCTGGTCCTTCGCCTCGGTCGCTTCCTTCGCCGGGAGCAGCAAGATCGGGGGAGGCGCCAACGCGCCTCCCCCGCCTGCCTACATCCTTTCGACCATCGCTTGTGCGAACTCGGAGGTCTTCACCTTCGTCGCGCCCTCCATGAGACGAGCGAAATCGTAGGTGACGATCTTTTCGGCGATCGCAGCCTTGAGGCCTCCGACGATCAGATCCGCCGCTTCATCCCAACCGAGATACCGGAACATCATCGCACCGGAAAGGATCAGCGAACCGGGGTTCACTTTGTCCAGTCCGGCGTACTTCGGTGCGGTCCCGTGGGTTGCCTCGAACAGTGCGATCCCGTTCTCGTAGTTGATGTTGCCTCCGGGGGCGATCCCGATGCCACCGACCTGCGCGGCCAGCGCATCGGAGAAATAGTCGCCGTTCAGATTGAGCGTGGCGATCACGTCGTACTCCGCGGGCCGGGTGAGAATCTGCTGGAGGAACGCGTCGGCAATCACATCCTTGACGAGCAGCTTGTCGCCGGGCTCGCCACCGCAGTCTTCCCAGCTCACCGCGACGTCGGAGAACTCGTCCTTGACGACTTCATAACCCCACGTGCGAAATGCACCCTCGGTGAACTTCATGATGTTGCCCTTGTGAACGAGCGTCACCGACTTGCGGTTCTTCTCCAGTGCGTACTTGAGCGCTGCCCGGACGAGACGCTTGGATGCCGTCTCGGACACCGGCTTCAGCCCAAGACCACTGTCGGGACGAATATCCCAGCCGAATCGGGACTTCATGAACTCGAGCAGGCTCTCCGCTTGCGGTGTGCCCTCTTCGAGTTCGCGACCCGCGTAGACATCCTCGGTGTTCTCGCGAAAGATCACCATGTCCACGAGTTCAGGATGCTTCACCGGCGAGGGAACCCCGTCGAAGTACCGCACGGGCCGAAGGCACACATACAGATCGAGAGTCTGACGGAGCGCAACGTTGAGGCTTCGGATCCCACCGCCGACGGGCGTCGTCAACGGACCCTTGATGCCGACCAGGTATTGTCGGAACGCGTCGATCGTCTCCGCGGGAAGCCATTCGCCTGTCTCGTCGTACGCCTTCTGACCGGCGAGCACTTCTTTCCACCCAATGCGGCGATGCCCGCCGTAGGCCTTTTCTACAGCCGAGTCGAACACGTAGCGGGACGCACGCCAGATGTCGGGACCGGTGCCATCACCCTCGATGAAGGGGATGAGGGGCTCGTCAGGAACGACGAGCCCCTCGGGTCCCATCGTAATCGGTAACGCCATGTTGATCTCCTTTCAGGCGGATTATCCCACGTGTGATCGGGCTGCAATCGCGGTGTTGCGCATGAGCATGGCAACGGTCATCGGGCCCACCCCTCCGGGGACCGGAGTGATCGATCCGGCCACTTCGACGACCGCGTCGAAATCGACGTCGCCGACGAGTCCTTCCTCGGTGCGGTTGATTCCGACATCGATGACCGTGGCTCCCGGTTTCACGTCGCCCGCTCCGATCATCTTCGCCCTGCCGACGGCAGCCACGAGGATGTCTGCCTCCCGGGTGACCGCGCTCAGGTCGCGAGTCCGAGAGTGCGCCATCGTGACAGTCGCGTCGGTGCCCTTGAGCCCCAGTAGGAGACCGAGCGGACGTCCCACGAGGAAGGACCGTCCCACAATCACCGCCCGAGCACCCGACGTCTCGATGCCGTAGTAGTCGAGGATGCGCATCACGCCCTGAGGGGTGCACGGCACCAACTTGGGCCGTTCCAAGGCGAGGAGACCAAGGTTGTAGGGATGAAGCCCGTCGACGTCCTTTCCAGGGTCGATCAGCGAGGTGATCCTCTGTTCATCGAGATGGTCGGGCAGCGGAAGTTGCACGATGATTCCGTCGACAGCGGGGTCCGCGTTGAGCCGGAGCACGAGCGCTTCGAGGTCCTCCTGGGTGACATCGGCCGGGACCTCATTGTGGATCGAGGTGATGCCGACCTTGCCTGCGGTCCGGCGTTTGCTGCGCACGTACACATGGGAGGCCGGGTCATCGCCGACCAGGACCGTGGCCAGTCCCACTTCTTTCGGTATCGCCGCAACCATCGCGGCGACTTCTTCGCGAACCGCCGCTGCCACTTCTTTTCCGTCGAGTATGCGGGCACTCAATGGGGAAACCCCCCTCCTATCCGTAGGCCCGCGCAGCTGCACGGGCTGCTCTCGATTGCTCAGAATGGAACGGCCTGCATGAGCCTTGTCTCGATCTCATCCAGTAGGGAAGCCGGCTCAGGATCGATGGCTGCTCGGAGCGGAGATGCGTAGTACGCATCGGAGAGAGCGTCGATCCCACCGGGCGCTTCCGTCGAGACGATCCACACGAACTTGTTCTCCTCGGGAATGGTCCACGCCCCCACAACATCGAATCCGACACTGCGACGGGCTTCGACGACCGCTGGGAAGATCGCCAGAAACTCCTCCATCTTCCCCTCGGCCACGTCGTACATGCGGAGCTGGTATTCCTTGGCCATTGCCTCTCCTTCTCCCTGTGAGCCTAACCGCGGCGTCAGCGACCAAATCCCGACTGACGGCGGTCCGCACGTGTATAGGCTCCTCGGATGCCCAGACTGCTGACGAGACGTTTCTCCCTTGCGTGGCTTGCGAACCTCGCCCAGGCAATGGCATGGGCACTGTTCATCCACTTCCCCGGATTCCTGCTCGGGCTCGGGGCGAGCGAGGTCGAGATCGGTCTGCTGGTGGGGCTCACCGCCCTGGCGTCGGTGATCGTTCGCCCGTGGGTGGGCCAGGCCATGGACATCTACGGACGTCGCCCCGTGATCATCGCCGGGAACCTGGGCAACATCGCCACGCTCGCCCTGTATCTGACGGTGACCGGCCTCGGCCCGTGGATCTACGTGGTACAGATCCTCCACGGCATCGCTACAGCTCTGTTGTTCACATCGCTGTTCACCTACGGTGCGGACCAGGTTCCATCTGCGAGGAGGACGGAGGGACTCGCCCTCTTCGGGGTCTCCGGGCTCTTGCCAATCGCCCTCGGTGGCCTGCTCGGCGACGTCATCCTCGAGGCCGGAACCTTCACCCACCTGTTTCTCACCGCACTCGGATTCGCCGGACTTGCCCTTCTCCTGTCCCTCCCACTTCACGATGCCCCCAAAGGGACGTCGGCCCCCATGCGCTTCTGGGCATCGGTGACAGCTCCCAGCCTGCGGCCGCTGTGGTGGTTGACATTCGTTTTTGCGGTAGCGCTCACCGCCTATTTCACATTCCTGAAGACGTTCGTGGTCGAGACCGGGATCGGGTCGGTTGGCGCATTCTTCGCCGCCTATTCGAGCATCGCGATCGCCCTGCGACTCTTCGGCGGCTCCCTCCCCGACCGGGTGGGTCAGATGAAGGTGCTGTACCCGGCGCTGGCCTCTGCAACGATCGGCTTCATCGTGCTCGCACTCGCCGGCGGCGGCGGCGCGGTGGTCGCTGCCGGTCTCCTGTGTGGGGCAGGGCATGCGTATGCGTTCCCCATCATGCTCGCACTGGTCGTGACCCGGTCACGGACCGCCGATCGCGGCTCTGCCATCGCTATCTTCACCGGTCTCTTCGACCTGGGAGCCCTCATCGGCGCGCCTGTACTCGGTGCGGCGATCCACTACGGCAACTACCCGACGATGTTCTTCGCCGTGGCGGCCTGGACGCTGCTGGGTACGGTCGTGTTCGCCCGCTGGGACCGGAGGCGGATGCGTGCCCAGCCTTCCTCGTCAATGCCGAAATGAAATCGTGCGGCCGACAGAAATGAGGTTCCTGTCAATGCAAGCGTCGCTATCCGACGCTTGCATTGACAGGAAAACGCGTGTCACCAGGCGCCGCCGCCTCCGCCGCCTCCGCCACCGCCACCACCACCGCTGAAGCCTCCCCCTCCACCCGACGACGGAGCAGCGAAGGCGCCGTGCAGTGCGCTCCCAAGACCGGCGAGTGCGTTGGTGCTGTGTCCACCGGAGTACCCCTGGGTTCCGTACCAATACAGGCTGCTCTGCTGCTCTAGCTCTTGGGGCGCCCGCAAACGGGCCGCCTTCAGAACGTCCTCGGCGACTCCGAGCGCCACCGCGTAGACGAGGTAGCGATCCCACAGAGCCAGTGAGATGGCCGGCGCCTCCTCGAGACGGCTGAAGTCCTTCAGATACCGCCGGAAGGCCTCCCACCGAGCCGCCAGTTGAGCGCCCGTACGGGTACGCTTCACCCAGCCCTTCCTGGTGATGGCGAACACACCAAGGATGGTCGCGTTGACGAAGAATGCCAGCAGCAAACCGGGAACGATGAGCGTCCCCCACCTGGTCCCCGCCAGCGGCGCCATCGCAAACATCCCGATGAAGATCAACGCGAACATGACCCCACCGACGATCCACATTGGTTTGGTGCCGGAGCGGTCCAGCAACTTTCGGCGGGTCAGCGCCTTCTCGGCTTCCTTCTGGAATACCTTGTATGTCTCGGCGTTTGCTGCCGCGTCCTCTCTGATCAGCTCTCTGAACTCGGTCAACGGCTGGGGGCCTGAGGCAAAAACTCTCTTCATCACGGTCACGACGGGACGCTCGGCAGCGGTCAACGCCATGTGCGTATCACCGAGTCCGATCTCCAGATCGGAGATCTGCTCGGTTCGCAGACCCCCCCACGTCTTGCGCTCCACACTGACGGGCCCGGCGGTCAGAACACCTTTGCGGATCAGATCGAACAGGGTCGCGGTGAACTCCGGGACCCCGACCGTCCCCTGGGAAAGCAGACCACCAACGACCACCGGCGGATCGTCCGACGGCGGCTCCTGCTCGTACTCGCGGTCATAGTCGACCCGCGGCTCTCGCCCGTAGCGTAGGTAGAGCCAGGCGACGGCACTCAGCGCGGGTAGGAACGTGATGATCAGGAGCACGATGGCCAGACGACGTCCTGTGGCTTGATCGCGAGAAGCGCGAGCCGTTTCTGCCTCCTCCTCGGCGAGGATCTGAGGCAGGCCGTCCCCTGCAATCTCGGTGGCGCCAGACGTCGAGGTGAGGACGGATCGGGGGAACACGACGCGCATCTCGACGAACTGCTGGTCCGGGATTCCGCTCGCCTCGAGTGTGGGCGAGACGCCGTCGGCACCGAGAGAAGTCGAACCCTTGATGGTCGCGGGATGTCCCCACACGCGAACATCGGACGGAGTACCGGGCAAGGTCATCGTTGCGGTGAGTGAGTCGAGCCCGCCTTTCCACTGGTCGCCCCACACCTGCAGGTTGACGTCGACGACGTCGTCATAGGCATGGGCCAGACCCAGAAAGCGGTACGACACCGTGAAGGTACGCGGCTCGTTGGCAGCGGCATAGTGCCAGACGATGCGTTCGAGGTTGCCCAGCTGCACGACGCCGAACGTGTCGGGAGCGCCGGAGGAACCGAGCTCTGCAGACGCGCCCGGTTGATAGGCCCTGCCACCCTCCGACACCGATACGTCAACGATCTCCTCGCCAGGACGCAGCGGAATGTCCCGATAGGCGCCGGTGAATGACCCGTCGAAATCGAAAGTGAGGTGTTCGGTTACGAGGAGGGATCCGTCGGCCTGCACCTGGACTTCGACGACGGCGCGGGTCGTGTCGAATCCTCTGGCCGCGGCAGGGCCGGCAAGGACGGCAACTGCCAGAGCCGCCAGGAGTGTGACGGCACCGATTCGGCGCACGGTCAGAAACTCACCTGAGGCGCCTGATCGGCCTCGTCGGGCGCGTCGAAGTACTCGCGTGTCTTGAACCCCGCAATGCCGGCCACGATGTTGGACGGAACGGTCTGGACCCGGTTGTTGAGACTCAGCACCGCGTCGTTGTAGATCTGGCGAGCAATCGCGATCTTGTCCTCCGTGTCGGTGAGCTGTTCCTGCAGTTCGGAGAAGTTCATACTCGCCTTGAGCTCCGGATACGCCTCGGCGAGTGCGAACAGTTGCCGGAGGGCGGCAGTCAGCATGTTCTCGGCCTGGGCCTTCTCCTTCACATCTCCCGCTGCCATCGCTCGGTTACGAGCGGCCACAACCTGCTCAAACGTGGACTTCTCGTGAGATGCATACCCCTTGACCGTCTCTACGAGATTAGGAATCAAGTCGTACCTACGTTTGAGTTGCACATCGATCTGTGACCACGCGTTGTCGGTGCGGTTGCGAAGCTTGACCAGGCGGTTGTACATGCCGAAAAACCACACGACCAGCACGGCAACGATGATGATGAACACAGTCACGGTTTCCCTCACTTTGGCAACGTTCTACGAGTCTACGAGAACCCCCTCCAAGATTCTCGTCAATGGAAGCGTCGCTATTCGACGCCGGTATTGACAGGAAACGATGAGGCCACATTCTCGTCAATGGAAGCGTCGCTATTCGACGCCGACATTGACTAGAAAAGGGGCGTATACCATGCGCCGGTGCTCACCGCGATCACCCGGCTCCGATCGTTTACGCGCGACTCGCGCTGGTTCCTCGCTGCCGCGACGCTGTGGGGTTTCTCGTTCAGCATCACCTGGCTACTGCTGAACTTCCTGTTTGAAGGCCTCGGGTTCTCCCAGTCCCTCGTCGGCATCGCTAACGCCGTGCCCAACCTCGTCGCCCTCATACTCGCCCTCCCCTTGGCTCGCCTCTCGGAACGCACCGGGTACGTCCGCATGATGCGGATGGGGGCATTCGCCGCCGGCTTGGGTCTCCTGGGGCTGGCTCTTTCACACAGCATCGTTCCCGCTATGGCATCGGTGTTTCTCATCGGACTCGGCGGCATGGCCTTCTGGGTCGTGCCGAGTCCGCTGATGACCGCACTCGAGCCGCAGGCGAACCGCACCTACCTGTTCTCGGCACAGTTCGCGGCGAATCTCGTCGCCGGATTCTTCGGCAGTCTCGCGGGAGGCTGGCTCCCCTCGTTCTTCGCCAAGATCGGCGGCTTCGATCCGAAGAGCCTCCAGGCGATTCAATGGACGGTCATGGTCGCCGCGGTGCTCTACCTGATCACCGCGCTCCCCCTTTGGAAGCTCACCGAAGTCAGACCGGCGGAACCGATGGAGGGAAAGCTGTGGCACATCCCTCGTCCCGCCAGGAGGATCATCCTGATCCTGCTCGTGCCAAACATCTTCATCGGTCTCGGAGCAGGGCTGATCATCCCGTTCCTCAACATCTTCGTCGAGGGCAAATTCGGAGTTTCCTATGCAACCCTCGGCGCCGTCTTCGCATGGTCCCAGCTGGGTATGGCAATCGCCGTGATGCTCCAGCCGATCATCGCAGAGCGGTTTGGCAAAACCGTGAGCATCGTGATCGTCCAGACACTGTCACTGCCGTTCATCACGATGCTGGGTTTCTCCGGCAGCTTCGCTGCGGTTGCCATCGCGCTGTTCGTCCGATCGGCGTTGATGAACGCAGCCAACCCGATCTACGCCGAGTTCACGATGGGACAGGTCAGGGAAGCATGGCGTCCGTCGCTTGCGGCGGCCGAGGCGATGGTCTGGACGGCCGGGTGGACCGTCGGACCGTTGTTGTCGGGCTGGATCAGAAGCAAGCTCGGGTTCGACGTGGGCTTCAACGTGCTGTTCGTGGCGATGTTGATCCTCTACGGCGCCGGTATCGCGTACACGTGGCTCGTGCTGCGCCCGATCGAGAAGGCAGGCCGCCCGTCAGACGCCCACCCGGGTACTGCGCCGCTCGAGTAGGACGGTGTCGCGCCAGTGGCCTTCGTGTTGCCCGATCCTGATCCGGTTGCCGACGATGCGGAACCTTCGCGACTGCAGTAGCAGCAGGCTGGACTCGTTCTCGGGGAACGTGCTGGCTTGCAGGGTCCAATAGCCTTCGTCTTCCGATGCTGTGATCAGCGCGTCGAGGAGCGCACCTCCCACACCCTGGCCGCGGCGGTCCGCAGCGACGTAGGTACTCGCCTCGGCAACGCCGCCGTAGACACATCGATTCGAAACCGCGCTGAGTGCGGCCCAGCCGATCACCGTGTCTTCGTCCACGGCGACCAGCTTGCATGAAGGGAGATGCGTCGCTTCCCACGCTTCGGGCGAGGGGACCGATGTCTCAAAGGTCGCTTGCCCGGTAACGAGACCTTCCGCATAGATAGCGACGACGTGCTCCAAGTCCTCGGGCAGCATCGAGCGGATGTACATGAAAAGGAAGCTAACGCGTTCTTGTGACGCTGGACAGGAGTTATCCGATCCAACCGTCACAAGAACGGGTACATCAGGATCCGAGCAGCCCCTTCATGGCCACACCGATCATCGTCGGATCGTCGAGGACGGTGACGCCAACGGCCTCCAGCGCCTCCATCTTGGCGGCCGCGGTGCCCTTGGACCCGGAGATGATCGCACCGGCGTGGCCCATCTTCTTGCCCTTCGGTGCGGTGACTCCGGCGATATAGGCAACCACCGGTTTGGTGACGTACTCTCTAATGAACTCGGCTGCCTGCTCCTCGGCATCTCCGCCGATCTCGCCGATCATGACGATCCCTTCGGTATCCGGATCATCCTGGAACCGGGCCAGAACATCGATGAAGGTCGTACCGGGCACCGGGTCTCCCCCGATGCCGATACAGGTCGTCTGGCCGAGTCCATGGGTCGTAAGTTCATGCACAGCCTGGTACGTGAGCGTACCGGAGCGCGACACGACGCCAATGTTCCCAGGTGCTGTGATCGAATCGGGCATGATGCCGACGTTGGACTTCCCGGGTGAGATGAGCCCGGGACAGTTCGGGCCGATCAACACCGTGTCCGGCGTCGTCTGCTTCAGGTAGTTGAAGACCTTCGCCTCGTCCTGGGCGGGGATGCCCTCGGTGATGCACACGATCACATCCACACCCGAAGCGGCAGCTTCAAGGACGGCGTCTGCAGCGAACGGCGGCGGAACGAAGATCAGCGACGTGTTCGCGCCTGTGGCTTCAACGGCCTGGGCGACCGTATCGAAGATCGGGATGCCGGATACTTCCTCGCCACCCTTGCCAGGACGGGTTCCGGCGACCACGTTCGTCCCATAGTCACGGTTGCGCAGCGCGTGGAACTGACCCTCTTTGCCGGTCAGACCCTGCACGACCACCTTGGTGTTTTCATCGATGATGATCGCCATCAGGCCACCTCCCCGCCTGCCAGTTGCACGGCTTTCTCGGCTGCCTCCCGCATCGTCGCCGCGGGAATGAGCTTGTCTGACTGCACCTTGGCAAGGGTTTCTCGCCCTTCTCCCGCGTTCGTCCCATCGAGACGGACAACGATCGGCCACGGGAGATCGAGACTCTCGAACGCCTCGAGGACACCCTGTGCGACAAGGTCACAGCGGGTGATACCGCCGAAGATGTTGATCAACACGGTCTTGACCGACGCGTCCTCCATGAGGACTTCGAGGGCGTTCGTGATCGTGTCGGCACCGGCGCCGCCGCCGACGTCGAGGAAGTTCGCTGCCTTGCCACCGACGAGCGACACGACGTCGAGGGTCGACATCACGAGACCGGCTCCGTTGCCGATGATGCCCACGTCCCCGTCGAGCTTGATGAAGTTCAACCCGCGGTCCTTCGCCATTCGTTCGACCGGCGGGATGACGTGCTCCTTGGCGAACTCCGGAAAGCCCTTGTGCCGAAAGAAGCCGTTCTCGTCGAGCGTCACCTTGGCGTCCAGCGCCATCACCTGGCCATCCTCTGTGAGGATCATCGGGTTGACCTCGACGAGGTCACAGTCGAACTCGACGAACGCCTGGTAGAGCTTCTTCAACAGGGCGATGGAGCCGCGGGCGGCTTCCGGGTCGAGTTTGGCGCGATAGACCATCTCGGTGGCAAGCCAGTTCGGCAGGCCGATGACCGGGTCGATGTGCACCTTCACAACCGCTTCCGGTTCGGTGACTGCGACGCGTTCGATGTCCATGCCACCTTTGGCGCTGATCATCCCGAGGTGCTTCTTGGCCGAGCGGTCCAGCGTGAACGATGCGTAGTACTCCGCCTTGATCTTGGAAGCTTGCTCAATCCATACGCGATGGACGGTGTGACCTTTGATGTCCATGCCGAGGATCTCATCGGCCCGTTCGTACGCCTCGTCGGGGGTCTCGGCGAGCTTGATGCCGCCGGCCTTGCCCCGTCCGCCTACCTGTACCTGTGCCTTGACCACTACGGTTCCGCCGAGATCACGGGCGGCATCCCGTGCCTCCTCGGCGGTGGTGGCTGCCCGACCATCGGGGACGGGTACCCCGATTCGGGCGAACAAGGACTTCCCCTGGTATTCCAGAAGGTCCACGAATCTCTCCTCGTCAGTGTTCTTGTATGTTGCTCGCTACCCAGTCGGTGATCTCCGACAGCGGTGTGCCCGGCGTGAAGATGCCGGACAGACCGGCGTCTCTCAGCTTGGCGATGTCATCATCGGGGATGATGCCGCCACCGAACACGACGATGTCGTTGGTGCCCTGCTCAGCAAGGAGTTGTACGACGCGTGGGAACAGCGTCATGTGGGCACCGCTGAGTACCGACAAGCCGATCGCGTCGACGTCTTCTTGGATGGCGGTATCGACGATCTGTTCGGGGGTCTGGTGCAGACCCGAGTAGATCACTTCATTACCGGCATCCCGAAGCGCCCTGGCGATTACCTTGGCCCCTCGGTCGTGCCCGTCGAGACCGGGCTTTGCGATCAGGATCCTGCGTGGCATTGCGAACCGCAGGTTACTGCATGACGCCGGGAGCCCCGCATCGTGACCGGCGGAAGTCGCAGGTCACATCGACTGTCGACGGACTCCCTTGCGACCGACACTCCCCCACCACGCTCGCAGGGACGCTCGGGCACTGAGCCTCGGTGCCCTCACGCGTTCGATCACACCCGCCTCCGCGAACCAGCGGAAGACGTCTTCGATCGTGTCGCGAGTCGGACGAGGCATGTACCCGAGCGTCCTCGTCGCTTTGGCGTGGTCGATGTGACGGTAGGTGCGTAGGGCCCGGACCGACTCGGAGGTGAACAGTGGTTCCCTCCCCAGGCGACGGTAGACGAATCCGACGAGGGGAGCGCCGAACCTGACGAGACCCATCGGGATGACCGGAGGAACACGCGCCCCGGTCACTGCAGCGACCAGCTCCGCGAGGTCGCGCATCGACTGCCAGTGGCCGGCAGCGATGTAGGACTCACCGGAGCGGCCTTTTGTCTCGCCGAGCAGCAGGGCTTCGGCGACGTCGCGCACGTCGACCCAGTTGAACCCACCGTCGGGAAGCACCGGCAACCGCCCCGCACGCATCATCAGCAGGACCCGGCCCATACGCGACGGCTGGAAGTCATACGGTCCGATCACGCCGGTCGGGTTGATGGTCACGGCGTCGAGACCCCGTTCGACCGCCTTGCGCAACGCCATCTCACCGGCTGCTTTCGATTGGTCGTAGGCGGCACGCCCGCCGTTCAAGGGACGGGCGCGGCGCTCGTCGACGGCTCGGCGCAACGGCAGCGGGGCGAACGCGTGAATCGACGAGCAGTGCACGAATCGATTCACCCCTTCGGCCAGAGCGGCTTCTGCGGCGTTGTGGACCCCTCCGACGTTCACGGCGACGACCTTTCCGCCGTAGCCGCCCTCGATGGAGATGATCCCTGCCAAGTGAAAGACCGTGGCAGCGCCTCGGAACGCCACACGCAGCGACTGCTCGTCGAGTACGTTGCCTGCGACACGTTCGATGTCGAGTCCGGCAAGAGCCGGAGCGGGATCGTCCGGAAGCAGCACCACCCGAACCGGGCGCTCGTCGGCGACGAGGTGCCGGACGAGGTTGGCGCCCAGATGTCCGGATGCTCCGGTGACGACGGTGAGGTTGTCCAACAGTTTGGCCTCCCACGAAAGTCTAGATCTGCCGTTTGGAGTAGAGAACCGAAGCAGGGCCGGCCGTCGGTCAGTCCTCGAGGATGGGATAGACGGCGGCGATCCAGTCGTGCATGTCGTCGAACCGTTCGGCTATCCCGTCGACGGGCGCCAGGCTCGGATCGCCGAGCGCTGCAACCGCCTCGGGAGTGACTCTCAGCAGCACCCCAACAGCGCCCTCCCACTGCTCCGAGGGGACAGTGTCGTTGCCCCACTCGTCACGGGCGATGATGACCTCCCAGGGATCGCCCGGTCGGGTGAAGACGGGCGCCGGATGATTGCCGCCGCTGAGCCGAGCTGCATGGGCGAGACCGAAGGGTGTCCGCACTACGAGGAACATGTCGTCCCGCCGAGCAGCAGGATCCACTTCCACCACCACATTCGTCTCCACCAGTTTGGCGAACTCCTCCGACGGGGTCTCCTCTGGATCGAGGAGACGATGTTCAACCGGCGTTTGACGCCACAGGTCTGCCCGGGCTGCATCGTGCTCCCGCCGCGCCGCAGCGAACCGCTGCGAGATCGGTCCGGGAGGCGCCCCGAGCCGCTCGGCGTCTTTCTCGGCGACCCACGTCACCAGCACGTCCACCGGATCCTCGCCCGGTTGCACCACCCACGAGAACTGCTCGGTCATCCAGCCCCCGTTCGGGCCCAGAAACTCCAGCTTTCCGTCGCGGACCACCGCCGCGTTCCCGATATGCCAGGGCGTACCTCGAGCCGCCTCGGGCAGGCGGGTCTCCGGTAGCTCGCCGACGACGGGTCGATACCCGAGCAGGAGGATCACCGACTCGGCAGGGTCCAGCCCTTCGAAGTGTGACGGGATGCGAGATCCCCCCGGCACTCCCGGAGCATCACCTGCAAGCTCCGTCATGAGAACCCTGCCGGTCGGAGGACTCGGCACCGGGAACGGTCCGCCGGAGAACGTGGAGGGGCTCTTCGCGACAAACAGCACCCGCTCCACCAACACCTGGTCGACATAGACGGTGAAGTCGGTTTCTGGCACACGCTTCGGGGCGTTCACGGACTCGACGTGGGCTTCCACGATCGCCGACGATCCGATGACCACGTCGAGTCGTGCCATCTTGTCGACCTGGGGCTGGGCGACCTGACCTCGGGCAATCACCGCAGCCGCGACGCCACCGACGATCAGGCCGACCACCACAAGAAGTGTCTTCTTCCGCACCGCGTCGACCTACTTGGCAGTACCTGGCACTACACAATCTATTGTCACATTGTCACATCCACGCGTCAAACACCTCAACCGATACGAGGCACACACGCATGGAACAAGCGATGGCCCGCTACCGTTGCAGCACGAGAACGACCCGGAGAGACATATGTCAAACCTGCACGCCGTCGCCGCCCAGGGCCAGAGCATCTGGCTCGACTCCATATCCCAAGAGCTCCTCAAACCCGCCGGCTTGCCGCGAATGATGAAGGACGACGCCATCACCGGCGTCACCTCCAATCCATCGATCTTCGCCGCGGCGATCATGGGGTCGGCCGACTACGACAGACCACTTGGCGACATGGCCGCTCGCGGCGCATCGACCGACGAGATCTACACCGCCCTCGTCACCGGCGACATCCAGGCCGCCTGCGACGTGATGCGTCCCGTGTTCGACCGCACGGACGGTGTCGACGGATACGTGTCGGTCGAAGTGTCACCGGACCTGGCCCACGACACCGCTGCAACGGTCGCCGAGGCGCGCGAGTGGGTGAAGCGGGTCGACAGACCGAACCTACTGATCAAGGTACCCGCGACCGCCGAAGGTATCCCTGCCGTCCGTCAACTCATCACCGAAGGAACCTCGGTGAACGTGACCCTGATCTTCGCCCTCGAACGGTACCGGGAGGTCATGGAGGCATACCTGAGCGGCCTCGAAGGCCTCGCCGCCGTCGGTGGCGACGTGTCACGTGTCGCATCGGTGGCGTCGTTCTTCGTGTCCCGTGTCGATACCGAGGTCGACACGCGCCTCGAGGGCATAGGAACCGATGACGCCCTGGCGCTGCGTGGCAAGGCTGCGATCGCCAACGCCCGAGCCGCGTATGGCGCGTTCCTCGAGATGTTCTCGGGAGATCGCTGGGAGGCGCTCACGGACAAGGGTGCCCGCATCCAGCGTCCCCTCTGGGCAAGTACCTCGACCAAGAACCCTGCCTACCGCGATGTCATGTACGTGGAAGATCTCGTTGCGCCAGATACGGTCAACACCGTGCCCATCTCCACGATCGACGCGTACCAGGACCATGGCAGCTCCGACCCCAAGGTGTTCACGAGCGCCGATATCGCCGCCGCCGTTGCGACCCTCGACCAGCTCGCGTCGGTCGGCATCGACTACGACGACGTGGTACAGGTTCTCGAGGACGAGGGCGTGCGCAAGTTCGCCGACGCCTATCACCAGCTCCTCGCCTCGATCGACGAGAAACGGTTGGCGCTGGCCGGCTAACCCGTTTTCCTGTCAATGCAGGCGTCGCATACCGACGCTCCCATTGACGAGAAAAGGGGAGGGTGTTTTCCTGTCAATGCAGGCGTCGCATACCGAC